>NZ_JCAPET010000017.1:0-98627 GCF_059735245.1 Gorillibacterium sp. sgz306347 | reverse complement strand
CTGTGGTGCCCGCCAGGGCATGGGTGGCTAACGGTTGCCACAGCGGCTATTTGCCGTGTTTGAGGCCCTTTTCGGCTCTAACGGTTGTGACAGCGCCTATTTCCGGTTTTTTCAATAAAAAAACGTCATTTTGCTGAAATAAGCTCGGTGGCAACCGTTAGAGTTTAAAAAGGCCGCTCTTGGACCAACTCAGCCCGACGGCAACCGTCCTTTTCCTTCGTCGCCCAAAAAGCGCCAACGTTCCCGCCGGCGCCTCTGCTTGGTTAACGTTCGCGGTGCACCATATAGTCCAGCAGATGCCTTAAAAACACAGGCATCCCTGGCTGCTTCTCCAGAGCCTCCATGGCCTGGCAGTAGTGCCCCCACATTTCCTTGCGCGCCCCGTCGGAGCCGAGAACGGTCACAAAGGTCGCCCGCCGGTTCTCCGCGTCCTGGCCCGCCGGCTTTCCGAGCACCAGCCCGTCGCCCTCCAGGTCCAGCAGGTCGTCTTTGATCTGAAACGCGATGCCCGCGTGGTACGCGAAAGCTTTCAACGCCGCGACCTCCGCCTCTCCCGCCTTGGCGAGAAGGGCCGGCATTACAAGCGCCACCTCGAAGGCGATGCCCGTCTTGTAAAAACACAGCCGATTCAGCTCCGCCAGCGTCAGCGCTTTGCCCTTGGTCCGCAAATCCATTGCCTGCCCGAGGCACATATCCCCCGCTCTTTGCGCCGAATACCGCATCAAGCCAAGTACGCTTTGGGCGTCGAAGCCGTGAAGCGACGTCTGGTCCTCGATTGCTTTTTGGATCAAGTAGAGGCCGGTCAGCTCCGCCGTCGCGCTGTCGTGCACCTGATGCAGGGTCGGGCGTCCCCGGCGAACCGGCGCATTGTCCTGCGAAGGCAGGTCGTCGAAGATGAGAGACGCGGTATGCATGTACTCAAGCGACCGGAGGAGCGGCGCGATGGATGCTTCCGGAAGCCCGTATTTTTCCACGCCCATCATCCAGGTGAGAATCGGCCGGAGCCGCTTGCCGTCCCCTTCCAGGCTGTAATTGGCGGCCGATACGAGCGGTTCGTACATCTCCGCGTGATCGCCGGGAAAAACGACGGGCAGCAGCGCCTGAATCCGCTCGCGCACCGCCCGGGACGTCTCCAGAAAACGTTCCCGGTCCTCCCGGTCGCTCTTGAGCGAGGCCGCCACACGGTCACGGAGCAGCTTGTCGAAAAACTCGACGTCCTGCGCACGGAGAGCCGCCTTCTGTACCAGACGGTCGAATGCCGGGTCACCCGTGGCGAATAGCGCCATCAGCTCGTTGTATTTTTCCGCGCCGAGCCGCTGCCGGCAGCGCTTCAGCCCGTTGACGGCGCGGTCCAGAATGACTTCGCGGGTTTTGGCGTCGGAGCGGTACACCTGATGAATCAGGTGGGAAATCACCGTCCAGTAGAGGGCGAACGGATTCACCAAATCCGCGCGCGCTCCCCTGTATTTATAATAGTAGGTATAAGGGGTGACCGCGCCGTCTCGAAGGTCGTCGAACAGGTCGGCAAAATCGTCCGCCAGCTGGTTGTAGATTCCGTAGAAAAACGTCCGGCTCTCGAAGCCGTCGTCCACGGACGCGCTCAGGACGGAACGGGCGATCAGGCGGGACGAGGAGGATTTCAGAATAACCGGCAGGTAAAGCTCTTCATTCGAGTAATCTGCGTGGTCCAGCACCTTGGCCCGGTCCAATTCCTGCGCATGGAAAAAAACATAAGCCTGCTCGAAAAAAGCGCGTCTGGTTTCCGCCCGCTGCGAGCCGCGAATGTAATCGAACGCTTCCCGGAGCTCGCCGTGCACATACCGGATCAGCGCGCGGTTTTTCCCTTTCCATTCGCCCGCCGCCGGCACCACCCCGGTTAACAGAGACGTGCGGATCATGCCCGAATAACGCGCCTTCTCTTCGGCGCTCAGGATGGTGGAATCCAGCAGATCGTCGATGAACGGATAGGTCAGGCCGTAGGAATAGCCGAGCCGGATCGCCTCGTCCAGCCTTCGCGCCCGTTCGGCGGGCGGCGTTTCCTCGTCCATGTCCTCCATCACATGCAGAACGACGCCGAGAATAATTTTGATCAGCTTTCGCTGCGCATGCTCGGCGTTAAGCTCCTCCGGGACGTGAACGGCGACTTCTTTCAGCTTGGCGATCAGCCAGATGACGGCGGTTTCGACGCCCTCCTTTTGCCCCCAGCGGTACAAGCCTGCGAGGCTGAGCGCTCCGGGGTCCCCTGCCGGAGCCTTGGCCGCGGATTGAAGCAGGCGGCGTTTGAGGTCGGCCGTTGTTTTGGCCACCTGCTTCCGGGTAGCCGGGGAATCCAGCGCCTGCCCCAGGTCCCGCAAATAAAGATAGGAAACGCTCCGGTCCAGGTAGGCGTCCAGCTTGCCGCGATAATCGAGCCATTGGATGTAGCGGGTGTAATCGCCGGAATCGGGCTTCTTCGTCATGCGCGAGAAAAGCGTATGCCACCGGGACGGCATATGATTCCGCCCCCAGAGGCGGATATCTTCCGTCAGAACGGGGATATAGGTCTTTTTTGTCACTTGCTCGTAAAGGTCCGCAAAATAGCGGGCTGCCTTTCGCTCCGCCAGCAGGTACGAAGCATCGGCCTCATGGATCCATTCCGCTTTCATAAGCCGTTAACGCCCCCGTTTGCAGATTCGCGCCCGTTTTCTTACGGCGCTGCCGCCGCTTCGTACGAACGGCGACGTTTCCACTTACTACGGAAAAGTTCCCGGATGGTTACGCAAGATGCGCATCCGCCTATTGAGCAATGCTTCCCGGGACGCTTTTTGCGAAAGCACGCGGCGAGGCAGAAAAAAACGCCGCCCGGCTGCCGCTTGACGGCGCCGAATCGGCGTTTTCCCTGGTCTATTCGGTTGGCCGCAAGAATTTATTTCAGAACCGCCGAAGCGATCAGCCGGTCCAGCTTGCGGATGTCCACGCCTTTGTGCAGCTTGATTTTGATATGGCCCGCGCGCGTCCACAGTTCAACCTCGGACGTCATATCAAGCAGACGGCCGGCGTTTTCCGTCGACCACATGTTGATGACGCTGTAAGGCAGGGAATAAACCTCCACCTTCTTGCCGGTCAGCCCCTGCGCGTCCCGGACGATCAGCCGCTTGTTCGTAAAAATCGCGCTGTCGCGAAACGTTTTGTAAGCGGCGACCGCCACTTCTCCGTCGCACAGCACCTCGTTAACGTCGTTGGGAATCCCGCATTCCGATACAAAAACCCACTGCAAAGCCGTGCTTGCCTCCGCCATTTCCGTAAACCCCTCCAATGTGAATATCGGTACAAAATTCTATATTCGCCAAAAGGCGACATTCTCCTTTTTTGATCATGGGCAAAAATGGGATTGTCCTTCCGATGGCGGGAGAGGCGCACGATAGCTAAAATGGCCGCTTTCTCAGCACCCCCGGGACGTCCCGGTCCAAGGTTTTCGCCGTCAGATTCAGGTACAGCTCTTCCGCAGCCGCCACACTTGCCAGGCCGCAGACAACCCAGGCGGCGGCCATGCCGGTCAAAGGGAGCAGGAGCGGCACGCCAACGAGCGCCAGCCCGGCGGCTTTGTTGGCGCGGGTGTGGAGAGCGGCGAATGCGTGAAAACGGATGAAGCCGGCCAGGAGCGCCGCCCCTTTGGCCAGCGCGATGCCGGCCGTCCAAACCCAGATGGCGGCAGGCGGCCGAAGGAGCGGCACATACACAGCCAACATGACGCCAATGAAGATCATGTCCGCGAGGCTGTCGGCCGCGGCCCCCGCTTTGCTGGCGGTTCCCGTTTTACGCGCCACGATTCCATCCGCTGCATCGGTCAGCGCACAAAGCGCATATAGGACGTAGAAAAGAGCGGACAACGGGCGGATGAAAAGCAGTACCAGGGAAAGCAAAATCCGCAGGCCCGTTATCGCCGTCGCCGCATGCTTCATCTTCGCCGCCGCCCCTCTCCCAAAAGGCCCCTGCTCCACATCCGTGAGCAGGGACCCGCCGTTTTGCTTATTGCTTTTGGTTCACTTAGTTGCCTTTCGCTTCTTCAACCGGGTCTCCGTATACCAATCCGCGCGTGCCCGTCGCCACGTAAATCCGGCCGAACACCCGGGGATCGCCCGAAATGGAGCGAATGTCGCCGTACTGGTGCTTGTCGTCGTTGATCCGCAGCCAGCTTTCGCCGCCGTCATGGGACCGGTAAAACCCGTATTCGCCTGCGATGGTGCCGCTGGTGAACAGCGTTTTGATCTCGCTGCCGTCCGCCGGCTTGCCCAGCCCGATCCGCTTGATCGTGTCGCCGGGTTTGGAAACCCGTTTGCCGTCGAAAGCATTCCGCTCGCGGTTGAAAACAAGCCGCCAAAGGCCGCCTTCCTGCATCGCCAGCCAAACGACGCCTTCCCGGCCGGATTCGGCCCGGATTTCGTAATCCTGCTCGCTGTCGATGCCGGCGAGATCGACCGCCGGAAAGGCCTCGGGCGCTTCAATGGCCCGGAACGTTTCGCCCCGGTCCGTGCTGACGTAGAAGCCTTGCCCGTCCGCATGATCGCTGAACCCGTAGAATACTTCCGGGTTGACCCGGTCGGACATGACCTTGAAGGGAACGTCATGTCCCTCCAACCGATTCCCCTCCCGGTCGTACACCGCAGACCGGGCCCAGGTTCCGCCTTCATCATGCGTATAGACGAGGCGGGACGCATAAACCGGAAGGCCGAGCACCCACAGGATCGTGCGGCCGTCCGCGGAAATGGCGGTCCAGCCGGAGGTCACGTTCGGCCGCTGCAGCTCCCGGATCCATTCGTCCACCGCCTCGCTAAGCCCGGACGGATTGGAAAGCTGCGTCCACGTGCGCCCCTGATCCCGGGAAAGAATCAGCCCGCCTTTGGTTTTTCCCGTCCAGTTGCCGCGCGGCGTCGTGACAAGCAGATTTGGATCGTTGTCCGGAAAGTCCGCGTTCATCGCGGTGATCCAGCGGTCGCCTTTTTCATTGGCGAACGTATTCTCTGCGGGACGGTCCAGATCGGCGAACACAAACCCACCGTAATCTCCGATGATGTCAATTAATTGTACCTCGCCCGCCGGAGGAGAGTAAATGTTCAAATGCACGGTTTCCTCGACGCCTTCGTCGCAGCAGGCCCAGGTAACCGGCTCGTCCTGATCGGCCCGGGTCAGATCGCGGGTCATAAAGATGCCCGCCCCCGTGTTGAACAGCGCCATGTCCCGGTCGAACGGATTGATTTTCAGATCCGACATCCAGTGGATCAGGGAATCGTTCCCGTTGTACTCCGGCTTCTGGTAGGACACGTTAAAATCGAGCTTTCCGACGGCAAGCCCGGACATGATCGGCTTCCAGGTCACCCCGTAGTCGGTGGACCGGTAGATCGTATCCGGGGCCGCGGTGATCGTTGAGCAAATCAGCGTTCCCGGGGCCTGCCGGTCCGCGCCGATCCCGCTGATCCCGTAGCCGAGCCTGCGGTCCGGCGCGTCCGGGTCCCAAAACCCGGGGTCCACAATATTCGGCGGCGTCACGTCAAGCGCCTCCTTCACCGTTCCTTCCTCATCCAGCTCGAAGCGGTAAAGCGCGCCGTCGTAGCATTTTCCCGTGTCGCAGCCGTAGGTATGCCACTGGGACCAGCCGATGTTGTACGCCGCGTAGGAGACGAACAAATATTTGCCGACAAAAGCGGCGCGCTGTCCGACGTAGCCCGGGTAATCCGCGGGGCCGCCGAAGACCGGCGCCGGCTCGCCCGCGATGGGTGCGAAGGTGCGGCCCGCGTCGTTGCTGATGTAAACGCTGGGGCCGCGAACATTGCCGCCCGGCGATCCCTGCTGCCCGTTCGTGGCCGCGATGATGCGTGTCGCGGCACGGCCTTCGCCGCCGCTCGCCGGATCGATTTCCACAAACGCGATATTCGTTTCCGCCGGTTTGCCCGGGGCCGCTACGTTCAGCCGGGTCCAGGTGCGGCAGCGGTCGGCGGTTTTCCAGAGGCCGTCCTCCATCGTGCCCAAATAAAGGACGTTCGAGTCGTACGGATCGACAACCAGGCGCTCGCCGGTCGAACGGCCCGGGGCGTTGCCGTGAATCGTCGCCGTGTTTCCTTTGTCATCAATCACCGGCGGATCGAAGTAGGTCCAAGTCTCGCCGTAATCGGCGGAAAAAGCGATTTTATGCGTCGGATGCAAACCGACGATGGCATAGACGTAGCTGGGGTTTTGGCGGTCGAGCGCCAGCGCCAGCGGGTACGTTTCCCACATTCCCGGATCGGTGGCATGGTCCACCAACGATACCCAGCGGCGCTCCGCAAAATCGTACCGGTATGCGCCTCCGATGTCGGTGCGGCAGTACAAGATGTCCGGTACGGCGGGATGAAACACAAAGCCCGTCACAAAGCCGCCGCCCGGGACGGAAATCGATCGATAGCGGTAGGTTCCGCTTTCCTTGGCCAATTCGGCACCTCCGTATAAGTTCTGTTAGGCGAGCTGCACCAACCCTGCGGGAATTTGGGCTTTCGGTCGCTGTTGTTTTCGAATTTCTTCATCTAATACTTCATCGGAGTGGAAATCCGAAAACAAAGGCGAACGCTGCGCTCCTTCGGCTCCAAATCCCCTCCGGGCAGGCTCCGCTATTAATGAGGAAAGAACAGATCTATCCAAATCCGCCTATCCTATCCAAAGTCAAGCTTCGTAAATCGGAAGCTCCTTCTCCGCCCGGACAAAGAGAGGGATCTCGTGTACCGGAGCATCGACGGTGATTGTTTGGCCGCCCGGCAGGGATTCGCCGGTTTTGGCGTTTTTCCAGCTTTGGCCGGCCGGCAGGTAAACCTCCCGGCTCCGCTGGCCAAGCTCGAAGATCGGCGCGACCAGAATGTCGGGTCCGAACATGTACTGTGTGTCGGCCGACCAGCAGGCGGCGTCCTCCGGGAATTCATAGAACATGGCGCGCATGACCGGAGTTCCTTTTTCGTGCGCCTCTTTCATGCAGTCCCTCACGTAAGGACGGAGGCGCTCGCGCATCAGAATGAATTCCTTCATTACTTCGTAGTTCTCTTCGCCATAGCTCCAGATTTCGTTGTCGCTGCCGGTCATCATCTGCGCTACGCCGTCGATCACAGCCTGCTCCGGCTCAATGTGCGGCACGCGCTCCCCGTGCAGGCGGAGGACCGGCGTAAACACGCCGAACGCAAACCAGCGCAGCAGCAGCTCATGGAAATTCGGGTCTTTTACGTACCCGCCCAGGAAGCCGCCGATGTCGGTCGTCCACCACGGAATGCCCGCGATCCCCATGTTCACCCCGATTTGCAGCTGCTCCCGCATGGCGCGAAACGTCGAGGAGATATCGCCGGACCAGATCAAAGCGCCGTACCGCTGGCTGCCTGCCCATGCGGCCCGCACCAGGTTGCAGACGCCCTCCTGCCCTTCGGCCGTCATGCCGTCATAGTAACCGCGGGCATACTGGAGCGGGTAGATGTTCGTGCATTGCAGTGCCGGCCCCTGATGGTACCGGTACAAATCAAAATCGTACGGCCCGTATTCCGGCTCGGCTTCATCCAGCCAGAACAGGCGCACTCCTTTGTCATAGTAGTTCTTTTTGCAAACCTGCCAGACGTATTCGCGGGCACCCGGATGGGTGGCGTCGAAAAAGACGGTTTCCCCCATCCAGTTCATGTTGATGTTCATCCCGCGGTCGGCGGAAATGAGATAACCTTCCTCGTTCATCGGGCCGTAATTCTCGGAACGGCTGTCGATCGTCGGCCAAACGGATACCATCAGCTCGGTGCCCATTTCCTTCAGCTCCCGGATCATGGCTTCCGGGTCCGGCCAATCCCGCGGCTCAAACTTGAAATCGCCCTGCTTCGTCCAGTGGAAAAAGTCCACGACAATCACGTCGAGCGGGATGCCGCGCCGCTTGTACTCCCTCGCCACGGTCAGCAGCTCTTCCTGCGTGCGGTAGCGAAGCTTGCACTGCCAAAAGCCAAGCCCGTACTCCGGCATCATCGGCGCTTTGCCTACGGCGTTTGCATACTGCTCCTCGATTTGGGCGGGCGTTTTGCCTGCGGTGATAAAATAGTCCAGCTTCTTCGTGCTCGCCGCCGTCCATTCCGTCCGGTTCGTGCCGAACGTAACGGTCCCGATGGCCGGGTTGTTCCAGAGGAAGCCGTACCCCCGGCTGGACAGCATGAAGGGCACGCTCGTTTGCGAGTTGCGGTGGGCCAGCTCCAGGGTGGCGCCTTTTTTGTTCAGCAGCCCCTCCTGATATTGGCCGAGCCCAAAAATTTTCTCGTCTTCGTATGCTTCAAAACGGAGCGTCAGCTTGTAATCGCTCGATCCGGTAAGCGGTTTCAATTCTCGGCCTTCGACACGAAGCGGCGCGCAGTACCGGTCGATCCGGTTGCGGTCGCGCCAGTATTCCTCGGTGAGCAGCTGCCCGTCGCTGTTCGTGAACGAAAGCCAGCCCTCCGCGTTAAACGAAGCGGTGATCTCCCCGTTCCGGATTGTCGCCACCTGGGCGCGGAACGTCCGCTGCTCACGCTCCGCCTCGGGAATCCACGGCTCGACAAGCTCCGTTTCGCCGATGGTAATCTCGGCGGACGCGGCGGCGGGCTCGTCCAAAAGCGCCCAATCGTTTCCATCCATTTCGGCTTCCTTCGTCATGCGCACGCGCAGCGAATTAGCGCCCCACGGCTCAATCCAAATCGTCTCCGCCCCGGCTCTTCCGATCAGGCGGTTTCCTTCTCTTCTGAATTTCATGCGGCTCCTCCTTTTTGGCTGGCAACTTCGCTATAATGGAAGGGAAGGGCCGTTTGGCGTTACGCTTCCGGTTCCCTTCGCTTTACTTGAATTATATTTCTTGTTTTCGCACGATTCTTTAAGTAAATTGCCGAAGAGTAACACTATTTTCCCCTTTTGGAAGATGAGGCGAGCTTATGAAACCCCGACTGCTCCTGAAGGAAAAAGCGGTGCACGGGACCCCCCTTCTACCCGCGGCGGTACACCGGTTAAGCTACCCGGCGGGCGCCGACGCGTTTTTCTATCTGCATTGGCACTACGAATTCGAATTCGTGGCGGTTCTGGAAGGGGCCATGGTGTATACCATTGAGGAAGAAGACCATTGTGTAAAAGCGGGAGAAGGGCTGTTCGTTTCGTCCAACCAGCTGCATGCGGCCCGCTCGCTGGACGGCATGCCTTGCGAAGCCTGCGTCGTCGTTTTTCATCCCAATCTGTTCGGCGACAATCCGCAGAGCGGGGCCTATGCGCGGTTTGTGCATCCGCTGCTGAAAGGCGAGCGGACCTTTGCGAATCACCTGACGGGGCGCAAAAGCTGGGAACAGGAGGCGCTCGGCCGGTTGCGGGAGATCGACGCTTTGCGGGATTATCCGCTGGCGGACGTAGAACTGCTGCTCAAAAGCAAGCTGTTTGAAATCTGGCATCTCTGCTACCGGAACGCCATTCCCGCGCTTTCTCCCGGAAGGGACAACCCCGCTTACAAGGTTGAGCGGATGCAGCCGGTGATCGCCTACATTCAGGCGAATTACGGCGAGGAGATCACGCTGAAGGCGCTGGCCGATCTGCTGCCCATGAGCGTCGGCCAGTTTTGCAGCGCTTTTAAGGAAGTGATGCACCTGACGCCGATCGCCTACGTGATCCGTTACCGGATTCTGCAAAGCTGTTCCCTTCTTATGGAAACGGACTGGAAGATCGCGGATATCGCGCGGCACGTCGGGTTTAACAATGTCAGCTATTTCAACCGCGAGTTCGTCAAAGCCATCGGCTGCTCGCCGCGCCGGTACCGGAGCGAGGGGTGAGCTCCGCCGGGGACAGCGGGCAATACCTGCTCCGGCTGTCCGGCGGCGAAGCTTCCGGCAAGCCGCTTGCCGACGAGCCGGCCTTTTTCCGAAAGCACGGGGCGGGTTCCTGTCTCTGCTCCAAGCTCCGTCTCCTCCCGTTCTCCGGCCGTTCCGGCCGCCCGGCGTCCAGCGCCGGAATAAGAATTGCCCCGGGCCCGCCGCTTCGGCGAAACATAGCCCGGGGCTTTTTGCTGCTGCCTTTCCCCGTCCTTTCGCAATATCGCCTCCTATTGCCTGGCCTGGAAAAATCTTTTCGGCGAAGGCTTCGGAAAGTTTGATTAAAAGTTAATTTTCTGTAACGACAAGTTTAAATCCCGAAACTATTCCGCGCGTTTATCTGGTATAATCACGTTGTTTGTTAAAAAGTCATCCTCGTTCTCTTCAACAGGAGAAACAGAACAAGCAGAAACAGGTGATGAAATGTTTGAGTTAAAATGGCTGTGGCAGAACCTGAAGGGCGACCGGGCCCGCTACATTCTGGCGCTCTGCCTCTCGGTTGTCGGCTCCGCGCTGACCATCGTGAATCCCTACATCAGCCAACGCATCGTCGATACCTTCATTGCGGGGGACGACGCCGTGCAAAACCTGACGGATCAGCGGGGACTTCTGATCGCGCTCTGCCTGGGTATGATCGGCTTCTCTCTCCTTCGGACGGGTCTTGCGTACCTGACGACGATGCAGTACGAGCACTCCTCGCAAAACATGCTGTACCGGGTCCGTATCTTTTTGTACAACAAAATTCAAGGGCAGGACATGGAATACTACGACCATAACCGCACGGGCGACCTGATGACCAAAATGACGGGCGACCTCGACATGGTCCGGCACTCCATGGCCTGGATAATCAAGACGATCATCGAATCGGTGACCATCTTTGTTGCCGCGGTCGTCTATTTTTTTACGATTGACGCGGTTCTCACCTTGTGGCTGCTGGTCCTGGCTCCGCCCATTTTTATCGTGGCCTACCTGTTTGCCAAAAAAGTCCGTCCCATGTACATCGACCTGCGCGAGCGGCTGTCCCAGCTGAACTCGACCACGCAGGAGAACATCTCCGGCAACCGGGTCATCAAGGCCTTTGCCCGCGAGGACTACGAAATCGAGAAATTTTCGGAAAAGAACCTGAATTACTCCAAGGCCAACAAAAAAGCCGCGCTCGTCTGGCTCGATTTCTTTCCGTTCCTGGAAACCTTCGCGCAGGCCTTCAACGTCATCCTGATGTTCGTCGGCGGCCTGTACGTCATGAACGACCGGATTACGTTCGGGGAATTCACGGCTTTCTCCTCGCTGATCTGGGCCGTGTCCAACCCGATGCGCAACATCGGCATCATTATCAACGACATTCAGCGGTTTTTCGCCAGCTTGAGCAAGATTGTCGAAATCTACTACGCCAAGCCGTTTATCGTCAACGAGCACAATCCGGTGGACAAACGGCGGTATGCGGGCGGCATCGAGTTCGAGCATGTCACGTTCAAATATGACAGCGTTCCGGTGCTGCAGGACGTCAGCTTCAAGATCAAGCCGGGCGAAACCGTGGCGATCATGGGCTCGACGGGTTCGGGCAAGACGACGGTGATCAACCTGATCCCCCGTTTCTACGACGTGACCGAAGGCCGCGTGCTGGTGGACGGCGTCGACGTGCGCGAGCTGGAGCTTGACGAGCTGCGCGGCAACATCGGCGTGGCGACGCAGGATGTGCTGCTCTTCTCCGACACGATCGACGGCAATATCGCCTTCGGCGACCCCGATCTTCCGGAGGAAGACACGGTCAAATACGCGCGGCTTGCCGCCGCCCACGACTTCATCACCAAAATGCCCGAGGGGTACGACACCATTGTGGGCGAACGCGGGGTCGGCCTCTCCGGCGGACAAAAGCAGCGGATCGCGCTGGCGCGTGCCTTGGCTGTCGGCCGTCCGATCCTGATTCTGGACGACACGACGTCCGCCGTCGACCTGGAGACCGAGGAGCACATCCAGAAGAGTCTGAGCGAGCTGGACTTCCCCTGCACCAAGATCATCATTGCGCAGCGGGTATCCACGACGGCAAAAGCGGACCGCATTCTGATCCTCGATAACGGCCGTCTGATCGAAGAAGGCACCCATGCCGAGCTGCTGGCAAAACGAGGCTATTACTACGAAGTATTCATGCTGCAAAACGAAGGCATCGGAAGGCAGGTGACCGCGAATGGCTAGAAACCGCTTCGACGTCGACGAGAACCTTGAGTCCCCGTTTGACATCAAACACTTCCGCCGCGCGATGATTTATATCAAGCGTCAGAAAAACCAAATGATCCTGGCGTTCGTGCTGAGCGCCCTGTCGGCGGCGATCGCCTTGTCGGCTCCGCTGATCATTCAGCATGTCGTGGACGTCACCATCCCTGAAAAAGACGTTCCGGCGCTCGCCATCTGGTCGGTGGTGATGCTGCTGACCATCGTCGTCAGCGTTATTCTCGCCACCATCCGCTCGCGCATCATGACGCGGGTCGGGCAGGACATCATTTTTGAAATCCGGTCGGACCTGTTCAAGCATTTGCAGGCGCTGCCGTTCAAGTATTACGACGACCGTCCCCAGGGCAAAATCCTGATCCGCGTCGTCAACTACGTCAACTCGGTTTCGGATGTGCTCTCCAACGGCATCATCAACTTTATTCTGGAAATCGTGAACCTGCTGTTCATCGCCGCGTTCATGTTCGCCGTCGACGTCCGGCTTTCGTTCGTCACGCTGGCCGGACTGCCCGTGTTCCTGGGCATCATGATGCTGATCAAAACCCGGCAGCGCCGCGCCTGGCAGGCGGTGTCCAACAAAAGCTCCAACCTGAACGCTTACCTGCAGGAAAGCATCAGCGGCATCGGCGTTACGCAAATTTTCTCGCGCGAGCAGCGCAACGAAGGCATTTTCACCCGGCTGGCCGGCAACTTCCGCAAGGAATGGATGCGCGCCCTCCGGTACAATGCGCTGATCCCGTTCTCGGTCGACAACCTGGCGACCATCGTCACGACCCTGATCTACATGATCGGTCTGCTGGCGCTGAGTCCCGCGGATGTAACCTTCGGCGTTATTCTCGCCATGAGCAGCTACGCGGCCCGCTTCTGGCAGCCGATTCTGAACCTGTCCAACCTGTACAACAGCTTCATCAACGCCGTGGCCTACCTGGAACGGATTTTTGAAACGCTGGACGAACCGGTGACGGTCAGCGACGCCCCGAACGCCAAGGCGCTCCCGCCCGTTCAGGGCCGGGTAACGTTCGACAACGTGACGTTTGCTTACGATCCGGGCCATACGATTCTGGAGAACCTTTCGTTCGATGTGAAGCCGGGCGAAAGCATCGCCCTCGTCGGTCCGACGGGCGCGGGCAAAACGACGGTCGTCAACCTGATCTCGCGCTTCTACAACCTGACCGGCGGCCGCATTCTGATCGACGGCGAGGATATTTCCCAGGTGACGCTGAATTCCCTGCGCAGTCAAATGGGCATCATGCTGCAGGACAGCTTCATCTTCTCGGGCACCATCCTGGATAACATCCGGTACGGCCGCCTCGACGCCACCGAGCAAGAGATCGTCGCCGCCGCCAAAACGGTACGGGCCGACGACTTCATCCGCGAATTCGAGCAGGGCTACCTGACGGAAGTGAACGAGCGCGGCTCCAAACTTTCGCAGGGGCAGCGGCAGCTCATTTCGTTCGCGCGTACGCTGCTCGCCAACCCGCGCATCCTGATCCTGGACGAAGCGACGTCGTCGATCGACGCCAAGACGGAGCGCCTGCTTCAGCAGGGCTTGAACGAGCTGCTGAAGGGCCGGACGTCGTTCATCATCGCGCACCGGCTGTCCACGGTCAAAAACTGCGACCGCATCATGTACGTGTCGGACAAAGGCATCGCCGAATACGGCTCGCACGACGAGCTGATGGCGCGCAAAGGACTCTACTACCGGCTGTACACGGCTCAGAAAATGGAAGCCATTTAAAGCCGGCCAACCGCAAAACAGGCACAAGGCGGATTTCCCAGCAGGTTTTCTTGCGGGAAATCCGCCTTTTTTGTTTGGTCCGCCCTGTCATGTACGTTTGGTCCATGCATCGAACCGTGACGCCACTGTTCGCTTCAGCTCGCTTAACTTGCAGCCGTTGCCGATTGCGTCACATGTCCCTTGTTAGCATCACATGCGATCTGTCCTTCTTGCTTCTCTCACCGTCTGCCCTTTGGTCCTGTTTACTCAGGGCTCACCATCGGTTCCCACACGACCCGCTTACTCTGCGGCTCCATCGTCGGCGCCGTACTTCCTGCTTTCGCAAAATCCATTGCTTCCGCCGTTTGTGTCACGTTCCGCCAATTCCACTTCTTCCACCGCCCGCGTCACGCCATGCTAACTCCACTTCTTCCACCGTCTGCGTCACGCCATGCTAACTCCACTTCTTCCACCGTCTGCGTCAAGCAGCTCAACTATAATTGTGTTTGCGTCGGTTTTGGCTGTTGGCTCCAGTTTGCATTTGTCTGTCATTTCGGATCGTTTGTAGCTGCTTGGTTTTCTAACGGTTGCCACAGCGGCTATTTGCCTCTTTTTGCACCTTTTTCCGCTCTAACGGTTGTGAGCGAGCTTATTGTCCCGTTTTTATCAAAAAAAACGGCATTTTTGGCCCAATAAGCCCTGTGGCAACCGTTAGAATCCGAACAGCCCGTTTTTTCGCCAAATAAGCTCTGTGGCAACCGTTACACTTGGAAACGCCAAACTTGCCGGCCACGTCCAGGACTAGCCCCGCCCTGCATCTTGGACCAACCAGCGATTGGCGGAAAGGGAGGCTGAGCGGCTGCGAACTACCAGCGAAGAGAGACGCGAAGCAGCGAGCAGCACAGTGTTAGAGATGTGGCACCAGCGCAGCACTCGAAACACGGCGAGCTGCGATTAGCGCAGCCGCTAGAGAAGCCGCCGGCCGGCGCAAAAGGTGCAGCCGACTGCACCTTTTGCGCTCCGGCCGGGCAAGGCAGGGACCTTGCGCTCCGGCCGGGCAAGGCTGGGACCTTGCGCTCCAGCCGGGCAAGGCAGGGACCTTGCGCTCGGGCCGGGCGATGCTGGGGCCCGCGCTCTGGCGCTCCGGAGGCGTCCGTTCACGTCCGCCTGCCGGACGGGCCGGCCACAAACGGATCGTAGTCCGCCACGATCAGCATATCCAGATGACGGGCGTTCCGCAGCAGGTAATGCACGAAGCTCTCCTTGAAGAGCGTGCGCCATAACGGCTTTCCCGATTGACCGATGATCAGCTGCGTCGTGCCCACTTCGTTTATCCGGTCCAGCAAAACCTGATGGAGGTTCGCGCCGCTTCCCGCCTCGGCCACCTCCATGATCCCGCCGAGCCGTTCCGTCAGGTGGCGCACCGTCTCCAGCCGCTTCTGCTCCTCCGGCGTCCGTCCGGCTCCGCAGTGCACATAGTGCACGTGCCATTCGGCCTTCAGCCGGTGCGCGATGCGGAACCCCCGGCGGATCAGCCGTTCCGCCCGGGGGCCTAGATCCACGCAGACGAAAATCACTTCCCGCCGGCTCCACGTCCCCCGCAGAGCGGCGTCCCGGTCCCAGGCCTCCAGCCTCTCGTCCACGTCGTCCGCAATTTCGCGAAGCGCCAGCTCGCGCAGGGCGATCAGATTGCCGATCTTGAAAAACGATTCCAGCGCCTGGCCGACCTTCTCGGCCGCGTATATTTTCCCCGCCCGCATCCGGTCCTGAAGCGTTTGCGGCGTCACGTCGATGAGCTCGACCTCATCCGCCATTTTCAGGATGGCGTCGGGCACCGTTTCCCGGACGCGCACGCCGGTCAATTGGGCCACCGCATCATTCAGGCTTTCCAAATGCTGCACATTGACCGTGGTGATAACCGAAATGCCGTTCTCCAGCAAGCGGAGCACATCCTCGTAGCGCTTGCGGTTTTGGCTGCCGGGCACATTGGTATGCGCCAGCTCGTCGACCAGAACCACCTCCGGGCGCCGGGCCAGAATCGCATCCGTGTCCATCTCCTCCAGCACGGCGGACTGATACGATACCTTCGCCCGCGGAACCGCAGCCAGCCTCCCTACCTGCTCGACGGTTTCTTTTCGCCCGTGGGTTTCCAGCAGCCCAATGACTACATCGATGCCTTTGGACAGCAAAAGATTGCCTTCCTGCAGCATTTTATAGGTTTTGCCGACCCCGGGAGCGGCGCCAATGTACACTTTAAAGGTGCCCCGCCGGATCGTCTCGATTTTCTTTTGCAGCTCCTTTCCACTCAAGCGGTGAAAAAGCTCCTTTTTCTTCGGGGCCGCCTTCATCGGCAGAATCCGTTCCCCTTCCTGCTGGGTCCGGTCCGCCATCAGGAAAACATCGATATTGCGCGTCCGGCGCAGCACGCGGTTTGCGATGGAGCCCTGCCATTTTTCCTGCCAGCGGCTTTTTCGGGAATGCCCCATGACGATCCGGGTCACGTTGTGCTGTATGGCGTACCGCACCAGCAGCGAAGGAAGCTGGCGCAGCCGGGCCAAGGCGAGCTCCTCGAAGGTGGCGTCCACCCGTTCCGCCAGCTTGACAATGGCCCGCTTGAACGCCTGCTGCTCCTTGCTCAGCGGCCGCTTGGGCAGCACAAAGGTGACGACAATCAGGTCCCCGTTCAGACGTTTGGCGATTTGCTGGCCCCTTCGCACATAAAGCGAGCCGTTCCAATGGTACTGGGCGGAAACCAGAATCCGCTCGGTCGCGCCGGAAGGGCCGAGCAGCCCCAGCTCCTCGCGGTGCTTTTCCAGCGAATCGTTAACCCCCTCGGCCACCAGCCGCAGGGCTACCTCGCGCAGCACCCCGAGATTGCCCCGGCGCGACATCGCCGGATGGAGCTTGTCGCCCAGAATGCCCTCTTCGATCCGCTTCAAAATGGTTTCCGGCGACACGTCGATCAGACGCACCTCGTCCGCAAGCTCCAGCGTGTTCAAGGGCACCGTTTCCTCCGCCCGAATCCCCGTCATCTGGTAGATGAAATCTCCCGCACCGGCCAGTTCATAGACATTGATGGTCGTGATCACGCTGATGCCGTGGCTCATCAAATGACGGATATCCTCGAGGCGGGTGGGAAAACGCGCACCTTCCCGGTTCCGGTGAGCCAGTCCGTCCACAAGCAGCACCTCGGGGTTGCGCTCGAGGATGGCCTCAAGCGGAAGGTCCTTTAGCTCGTTCCCGTCCTTCCGCCAATGAATGCTCGGAATCCGCTCCAGCGCCTCCAGCTGCTGGACCGTTTCCGTCCGCTGCATAGTCGAAACGGCACAGCAAACCACATCGAGGCCCTGTTTTTTTAAAAAGTTGCCTTCCTGCAGCATATGATACGTCTTGCCCGAGCCGCTCACCGACCCGATGATGATCTTCAGCTTGCCCCGATGAAGGTTGTAAATGGAATGCAAAATCTCCTCCGGGGTTTTGCGCTTGTAAGGCGGCATGCGGCCGTACTCCTTTCCTTTAATCCTTGAACCTTGAACCGGGAACAGCCCCGCCCGCAAAGAAAGCGGACAGGGCGTCGGCCGGATTATTGCTCCGGCCGTTCCGTTAACGCGATGTTCAGCTTCAGCACATTCACCCGCTCTTCGCCAAACAGCCCGAGATCGCGGCCTTCGGTATGCTCCGCCACCAACCGCTCCAGCGTTTCCGCCGGAATTCCGGTAAGCTTGCTGATTCGCGGAATTTGCGCCCGTGCCGAAGCGGGACTGATATGCGGGTCCAGGCCGGAACCGGAGTTGGTGATCAGATCGACCGGCAGACGGCTGACCGGAACATCCGGATTGTTTGCCTGCCACTCCGCGATGGATGCCCTCGTCCGCTCCAGCATGTCGGGATTGGACGGACCGTAGTTGTTCGAGCCGGATGCCTCCGCCTTGTATTCAATACTGGACACGCGGCCGTGGAACAAGGCCGGATTGGTAAACTGCTGGCCAATCAGCTCCGAGCCGATGACCGTGCCCTGGTCATTTTTGATCAGACTGCCGTTTGCCTGATGCGGCATCAAAACCTGAGCGATCCCTGTCGAAGCCAGCGGGTATACGACGCCGCAGGCCACAATGAACACCAGACTGAGCCGTATCATGGTCAGCAGGCTGGAGCTTTTCGATCCTTGGCCGTTCCCGGCGGCTTCCGTTCTCGCGTTGTTCATTTTTTTCATCCTTTCCCGCACCTCGCGGTCTCTTAAATCCAGATGCTCACAAGCAGGTCGATCAGTTTGATGCCGACAAACGGTACAAGGACGCCGCCCAAGCCATAGACAAATAAATTCCGCCGGAGCAGCTTGACCGAGCTCATCGGTTTATAGGAAACCCCTCTCATGGCGAGCGGAATCAGCAGAGGAATGATGATGGCGTTAAAAATCAGCGCCGAAACGATCGCCGAGCTTGGGGAGCCGAGGCCCATTACATTCAAAAGCTCCATCTGCGGGATGGCGAGCGTAAACATGGCGGGAATAATGGCAAAATACTTGGCGATGTCGTTCGCGATGCTGAAGGTGGTCAAAGCGCCGCGCGTCATCAGCAGCTGCTTGCCGATGGCCACCACCTCGATGATTTTGGACGGGTCGGAGTCCAGGTCCACCATATTGGCCGCTTCTTTGGCGGCGGAGGTTCCGCTGTTCATCGCAAGTCCTACGTCGGCCTGTGCCAGAGCCGGCGCATCGTTCGTGCCGTCGCCGGTCATGGCGACCAGCTTGCCTTCCTTTTGCTCGCGGCGGATGACCTCGATTTTGTTTTCCGGGGTGCTTTCCGCAATGAAGCTGTCCACCCCGGCTTCGGCCGCAATGGTTGCCGCCGTCAGCGGGTTGTCGCCGGTGCACATAATGGTTTTGATGCCCATGCGGCGCAGCTCGTCAAACCGTTCCTTCATTCCCGGCTTGACGGTGTCCTTCAGGTAAATCAGCCCGTAAATGCGGTCGTTTACCGCCACGGCCAGCGGGGTTCCCCCTTTGCCGGCAATGGCACCCGAATGCTGGTCCAGGTCGCCGGGAACCTGGCCGCCTTGCGACGCCACCCAGCGCTTGATCGAATCCACGGCCCCTTTGCGGACCTGGCGGCCGTCCGGCAAATCCATTCCGCTCATGCGGGTTTCCGCCCGGAACTCGATAAATTCGGCGCCCGCTCCCAAGCCTTCCTCGTAAGGATGCCGGAGCTTTTTCACGAGCTCGATAACGGAACGGCCCTCCGGCGTTTCGTCCTGCAGCGAGCTGATGGCCGCCCAGGCCGCCAGGTCGCTTTCGGTCTCCTTGCCGACCGGGACAAATTCGCTCGCCATCCGGTTCCCGAAGGTAATGGTACCGGTTTTGTCCAGAATCATCGTGTTGATATCGCCGGCCGCTTCGACGGCCTTGCCGGACATCGCCAGCACATTGAACTGGGTCACCCGGTCCATCCCGGCAATCCCGATGGCGGACAGAAGCCCCCCGATGGTAGTGGGAATCAAACAAACCAGCAGCGCAATGAGAACCGGAATTTCCAGCTCGACTCCCAGGTAAGCCGCAATGGGCCGCAAGGTAACGACGACGATCAGGAAGATAATCGTGAGGCTGACGAGAAGCGTGTTCAGGGCGATTTCGTTTGGTGTCTTCTGCCGCGAGGCGCCTTCCACCAGGGAGATCATCCGGTCCAGAAAAGATTCGCCGGGCTCGCTCGTCATGCGGACCTTGATCCGGTCGCTGACGACCCGGGTTCCGCCGGTGACCGAGTTGAAGTCGCCGCCCGCTTCTTTGATAACGGGCGCCGATTCGCCCGTGATGGCCGATTCGTCTACCGAAGCCAGCCCCTCGATGACTTCCCCGTCGCCGGGGATCAGCTCTCCTTGGCTGACGAGAACAATGTCGCCTTTGCGCAGTTCGGAGGAAGCGACCGTTTTAAACGAATTCCCGACCAGCTTGTTGGCGGACACCTCTTTCTTCGTTTTTTTCAAAGTATCGGCCTGCGCCTTTCCCCGTCCCTCCGCCAGCGCTTCCGCAAAATTGGCGAACAGCACCGTCACCAGCAAAATGAGGAACACCGCAGTGTTAAACCCGACGGAATCCCCCGCCCCGAAATAGCCCGGAGCCAGCACCATCAGCAGAACCAGCAAAGCTCCGACCTCGACGACAAACATAACCGGATTCTTGAGCATGCGGGCCGGGTTCAGCTTGAGAAAGCTCTCCTTGACCGCCTGAAGAACGATCGGACCGGTGAGCAGCTTTTTGCGTTTGACAGAACTCATCTCTTTCCCTCTCCCCTACCGTAATGTCAGATGCTCCGCGATCGGACCGAGCGCCATGACCGGCAGAAAGGTCAGCGCCCCGATCAAAACCACGGTGCCGATCAGAATACCGGTAAACAGCCCGTTATCGGTCCGGAAGGTTCCGATCGTTTCCGGGACGGCCTGTTTCCGCCACAAGGAACCGGCCACCGCCAGCATGGCGATGATCGACACGTAACGGCCGAGCAGCATGACAACGCCTGTCGTGAGGTTCCAGAACGGCGTGTTGTCCGCCAGACCCTCAAAGCCGGAGCCGTTGTTGGCGGCGGAAGAGGTGTACTCATACAGCACTTGGCTCAAGCCGTGAAAACCGGAGTTGCTGATGCTTCCCTGGCCGAGATCGGTCAAGAAAGCGAGAGCCGTCGGGCCGAGAATGATGAGGGGATGAATGAGAATCGCCACGGCGATCAGCTTCATTTCCCGGGCTTCGATTTTCTTTCCGAGAAATTCCGGCGTCCGCCCGACCATCAAGCCGCAGAGGAACACGCCGAGCAGCGCATACATCAGCATGTTGATCAGACCGACGCCTTTGCCGCCGAACACGTTGTTCAGCATCATCAAGGCAAGCGGCGTCACGCTGCCCAGCGGTGTCTGCGTATCATGCATATTGTTGACGGAGCCCGTGGTGGCGGCTGTCGTCACCGTGGTAAAAAGCGACGATTGCGGAATCCCGAAACGGACCTCCTTGCCCTCCATATTGCCTGCCGAGGCGTCGATGTTCATGGTCTGAATCGCCGGATTGCCCCGGCTTTCCGCATAAACGTTCAAGGAAAGCAGCAGAACGAAGAGGATCATCATCGCCGCAAAGACTCCCCAGCCCTGCCGCCGGTTTTTGGCGAACCGGCCGTACATGTACGGAAGCGAAGCCGGCAGCGTCCACATGGCCAAAATCTCAATGACATTGGTAAGCGGGCTCGGGTTTTCAAACGGATGCGCCGAGTTTGCCCCGTGCGAGCCGCCCCCGTTCGTGCCAAGGTGCTTGATCGATTCGAGCGAAGCCACCGGGCCGGCCACCATCTGTTGCGTTTGTCCTTCGATGGTTGCAGCCTCGATGGTCGGCTGCAAGGTTTGCGGCACCTGCAGGGCGACCAGCACCAGGGTTAGCACGAAGGCAAACGGCAGGAAAACCCGGGTGTGTGCCTTGACAAAATCGACAAAAAAGTTGCCCAGCGACTTCTGGCCGGTAATTCCCCTGACAAACGCCGCGGCTACGGAAAACCCGCTCGCCGCGGAGGTGAACATCAGCATGGTGATGACGGCCATTTGCGCAAAAAACGAAAGGCCGGTTTCTCCGCTGTAATGCTGGAGGTTGGTGTTGGTGATAAAGCTGATCACGGTGTTAAAGGCCAGCGTCGGCTCCATATTGCCGATTCCGTTCGGATTGAACGGCAGCGCGCCCTGAACCCGGAGAAATACATACCCGAATGCGGTAAGCACAATATTGGTTCCCAAGAAACAGACGGCGTACCGCTTCCAGGACATGCCCTCCCGGTTTTTCAAACCGGCCAGCTTGTAAATCCCCCGCTCGGCCCCGCCAAAAATCCGGTCCGTCCGGTTCGGCTCATTGGAGAATACATGATACAGATAAGTCCCGACCGGCTTTACCAGCGCCAGCAGGATCAGAATAACCGCTGCAATTTGCAAAATGCCCACGTTGGCCCCTCCCTGGGTGAGGCGGAATTCCGCCCAATAATCTCACGATTCGAAACCGGCTTTTCATGCGGCCGGCCGTTAAAATTTCTCCGGATGGAGCAAGGCGTAAACCAGATAAAGAAACACCAGCAGGGTTGCCGCAAGAACCAGCATCATTGCTCTTCCCCTCCTTTACCGTTCGCCACGCGTCCGCACCATCCGGCGAACGCACAGAACAGTCCGAAGACCGCTGCCAATCCGGCTGCCATGTACAAGTCCATCATCCCGGTGTCCCTCCTCTGTCATGAATTCAGCCTATCAGGTCCGTCATTAATTCAGGATTAGAATCCCTTGCGAGAGATTAAGATGCCATTAAGATTGCACCGGCGTATCCGTTTACCGGTAGACGGCCTCTCCCAAAACCCGGTTGACCGCGTCAAGAAAAGCCCGGTACCCTCCGTCCGCATCCTTTCGGCAGGGAACCGCCAGGGCCAGTATCTCGTCAATCCTCCTTTGATCAAGTTGATAGCCGGCGGCCAGCAAAGCGGCAATCTCCTCGCTGGATGCTCCCCGGGCAAACCTCCCGGCCGCTTTGTACACCGCGTTGTCTTCATAGCCGCCCGTTCGCTTCGCCTCCCGGCGCTCCCGGCGAACGGCTCCTCTTTTTGCCGCGGCCAGAATCACCAGCACAAGGGAAAGCGTACCTGCGTTTTGCAGCAGTCCGTTCATCTCTCTCATCCCCTTCTTTTCTCGCCATAGAGCGTATCATTTTGGCCATTAGCGCGGGGTAAGAGTGCAACGCAAACCGGTTAAGATCGTCTTAAGACGGCAAAAAGCGCACAAAAAAACCATGCTCTCCCGAAGGAGAGCATGGCTGCCGATTTCGCGGGCCGCCGCTGTCAGGCTTCGTCGCCGACCTGAAGCATGCGGTACCCGACCCCGATATGCGTTTGGATGAACTTCTGCTGCGAAGGAGTCCTCTCGATTTTCTTGCGCAAGGTCGCCATAAAGACGCGCAGGGCGGGAACGTCATACGGATGAGCGCCCCATATTTCATGAAGAATGTAGTTGTGGGTCAACACCTTGCCCGCATTTTTGGCCAGCAGGCACAGCAGCTTGTATTCACTCGGCGTCAGATGGATTTCCTCGCCCTCCAGCCAGACGCAGCCCGCCGCATAGTCGATCTTCAAGCTCCCGTTGATGAAGGAGGACGCATCCTTCAGCAGCTTCTCCTTGTCGTGCCGGATGCGCCGCAGGCTGACCCGCAGCCGCGCCAGAAGCTCGTCGACGCTGAACGGCTTGGTCAAATAATCGTCCGCTCCCGCGTCCAGCGCCTCAATTTTGTCCCGGTCCTCGCTGCGGGCGCTGACGACGATGATCGGGGTGTTCGACCAGTCCCGCACCTTGCGGATAATCTCCACCCCGTCCATATCCGGCAAGCCCAGATCGAGAATGATCAAATCCGGCTGCCCGGATACCGCCTCCAGGATCGCCGCCTCGCCTGTTTCGGCCACATGGTATTTATAGCCCTGCGTCTCCAGCGTAGTCGTGATCAGCTTGCGGATCGGTTTGTCATCCTCCACGACCAGAATCACCGGTTTATTCATGAACCTCCACCTCTTCCGCCTGAAGCGTAAACGCAAACACGGTTCCTTGGGGATGGCGGTCTCTCACGCCAATGCTCCCTCCGTGGGCCGCGACTATCGATTTGCAGAGCGCAAGCCCCAGCCCCAAGCCGCGCCGTCCATCGCCCCGGACATTGTCTCCGGTATAGAACATCTCGAACAGACGGACTTTCGTTTCCTCCGGGATTCCCGGCCCGTCGTCGGCCACCTCCACAGTCACCCGGTCGCCGGAGCGCCGGGCCGATACCGTAATGCAGGAGCCCTCCTGGGTATACTTGACGGCGTTGTCCACCAGATTGATCAGGACCTGCACGATCAGCCGGGAGTCCATCCGGGCCATCAGCAAGTCGTCCTCCACGTCCGTCCGGATTGTATGCTTTTCGCTGTTGCGGTTAACGTGAAGCAGCGCTTCGGCGATCACTTCCTCCAGCAGCTCCGGCTGCATGTTCAGATTCAGCGTGCCGTTCTCCATCCGGCTGATGGAAAGCAGGTTTTCCACCAGGTGAATCAGCCACATGGAGTCGTCATAGATGTCCGTGTACAAGCTTTTTTTCTGCTCCTCGCTGAGCACCCGTCCGTTTCCGATGAGAATGCCCGCGCTGCCGGAAATGCTTGTCAGCGGCGTGCGCAGATCATGCGAAATGGCCCGCAGCAAGTCCGCCCGCAGCTGCTCCTGCCGGACCCGCAGTGAAATCTCCTTTTGCCGTTCGTTCAGGCGTTCCTTTTCCAGGGCAAGCGCACATTCGTCGAGCATGGCGACGGTAAGGCTTTTTTCAAACACCTCCAGAGGCTCCTCCCGATCCATCACAACAGCCGCGACGGCAAATACCGTCTCGCCTCCGCGAACCGCATGGTACAGGCAATGCGCGCCGAAAAAGGTATCCGTCGTCGCCCCCGCGCGCTTGTTGTTCTTGAACACCCATTCGGCAACGGCGCGTTCGTTCTCTCCGGTGTAGACCGGGGGCACGGCCTCCGCCGCCGCTTTGGGATAAACAAGCGGCGCAGCCAGCGTCCCCTCCACAGCCGGATAAAACACAACTGTCCGGTCCAGCAGCTTCACCAGCTGGCGGGCCGTCTCGTCCACAATCGCCGTCTCCCCTTGCGCTTGCTGCAAGTGGCGGCTTGTCTCCAGCAGCACCTCCGTCCGGTAGGCTTTTTGTGCCGATTGCCGGGCCTGCTCCCTCACGCGCATGGTCAGGGTGCTGGTCAAAAAGGCCGCCGTCAGCATGACCAAGAAGGTAACGGGATACCCCGAGTCATATGCATGCAGCGAATAATAAGGCTCGGTGAAAAAAAAGTTGAACACAAGAACGCTCATGACCGAGGAAAACACGCTGTACACGCGCCCCCGGGTGATCATGGCGTTAAACAAAACGCCCAGGATGTAGACTGTGATGATGTTCGCTTCGCGAAAGCCGAGATACCGGAACCATAGGCCGACGAACGTACAAATCGCCAGAATCGCGGCTGTCTTGAGCATATCCGTTCCCGAAATCGCGGACGGGCGGACGGAAAGCGAAAAGCGCTTGCGGAGCGACGGCTCCGCGTAGGGAATAATAAAGGTTTCCACCTCGGGGACGAGAGCCGCCAGTTGATCCGCCACATCGGACCGGGCCCATCCCCTCTTGCCGGGAGACCGGCCTACGACGATTTTGGTCACCCGTCCGGTGCGCACGTATTCAGCCAGCTGGACCGAAATTTCATCTCCGTATACCGTTGCGATCTGAGCGCCCAGCTGCTCCGCCAGCCTCATGTTTTCTCGCAGCGCGGCTTTGCTTTTTCCGGTTCGTGCACCGGGATTGGAGGTTTCCACGTAAAGCGCGGTGAACGGGCCGTGAAACGCGGCGGCCATCCGCGCGGCCGCCCGGATGACCTTCTGGTTGGAAGCCGCCGGGGACAAGCACACCAGAATATGCTCCGCACCGCCGGAATGCTCCGTCCGCTTCGCCCGGTCGCTGAGCTGAAGCGCAATCCGGTTCAACTGCTCCGCCGTTATGCGCAGTGCCAATTCGCGGAGGGCGGTCAGTTTTTCTTTGGTAAACAACGGCGCATGGGCCGCTCGCGTCTCTTCGGCGGGATAGATGCCGCCTTTGTGAAACCGGTCGATGAGATCATCGGGTTCGATGTCGATCAGTTCCACCTGGTCGGCGGCCTCCAGAACCCGGTCGGGGACGCGGTCGCGCACCGTGAGTCCCGTCGCGGAAGCGACGATATCCGCCAGGCTCTCCACCTGCTGGACATTGATGGTGGCGTAGACATGAATGCCGGCCCGAAGCAGCTCCTCCACATCCTGGTACCTTTTTTTGTGCCGGCAGCCCGGAGCGTTGGCATGCGCCAGATCGTCCAGCAGCACCAGCTCGGGCTTTCGTTTGAGCGCGCCGTCCAAATCAAACTCCTTGACGGCGCCTTCTTTTCCGGAGAAAACAAGCCGCGGCAAAAGCTCCAGCCCCTGAAGCAGAGCCGCCGTATCCGCCCGGGAATGATGCTCGATAAAGCCGGCGACGACCGCAACTCCCGCCTTCCGCTCCTCTTGGCCGGCGTTCAGCATGGCGCTCGTCTTGCCGACGCCCGGCGCATATCCGATAAACAGCTTCAGCCTTCCCCGTCTTTTCTCCTCCGCCGCGCCGTTCCTCCGTTCAGGCCGCGCGGCGGCGCCCGCTGCTTTTTCTGCCATTTTGCGCCCGCTTTCTGTCCATCGTTCTGTGATATTAGTATAGCACGGGAAAAATCAATACCGTATTTACAAGCGCGGCCCCGGCATTAAGATGGCATTAAGATTTTACGGAGGCGGCATAAAGAAAAGATACGGAAGCCCGCCCGGCGGTTAAGTTGTTCTAAAGAAGGCCGAGAATGGACGAGAGAAAGAAAACGAACGGGAAAAGACTTGCTGCGAAGCGGTTCTTTTCGGTTTTTCCGCCGTTTTCGCCCCGCTCGGGCCGAATAAAGCGTTCCGGTTTTTTTACAAGCGGTAAAACGCGGGGTATAGTCCTTCTATCGAAAACTGCCGTAACCATCTACCCGTCTCTCGGAGGAGGACGTTCCATGACCAGCAAGAAGCTGTCGCGAATCGAGTTGTTTGCCTTCCACGGTTGCCCATCTTTTGACTGCCGCTCCTTGCGTAGCGGGGAGTGGTACCTGTTCCTAAGGCTCACGCATGGAGAGGACATTCACGACGGAGCATGCACGGTCCGTTGGGGAGAAAAAGCGGCCGATCTGGTCCAGTGGGGCGCCTTTTTGCGGAGCATTCGCGGTTCTTCGCCGGAAGAAGCCGTTGCGGCCCTGCACTTGCAGGCGGACGAATGGACGCCCGAGCAAGCCGCCTTGCTGCGCTCCGCTTTGTCGGACTTTAGGCTGGGTGCGGAAACCTGCCTGAGAGCAGTCTCCGGCGGGGCCGATTCCGGCCATCGCATCCTTACGTTTCGCCGTACCGTGCCGCTCTCTACCCCCTCGCTTATCCGCAAGGGTCCCCCGGACTGGCGGCTTTTGGTCCGCGAGTCGGTTTGTTATTACTCGGTTCTGTAATGGAACGGGCCGCTCCTTGCGTAGACGGAGCGGCCCGTTCTTGCGTCTGTAAGCGGACTCGACTTTATCGCCGGAGGTTGCGTGCAGCAGCAATTTCCTCACGGACGGGTGAAGCAGCTTTGAATGGAGTTCGATGATCAAGACGATGCTCCTTTTTGGTCCATCAGCCGTTAATTCACTCCTAGCTAAAGGGAATCTTAAGGATATGCTATTTACTTATATTGGTGTTAAAACTATTTTTTATAATTATCATCAAGCAACAACATTCGACAACCAGAATAATGTAATATCTGTATGTAAATATAAAAAGAGAGCTTCTCTTTTCGTATTACAATAAATATTTGGAGGAGAATTCAATTTGAAGAAGAAAACATCTTTATTATTAGCAACGGTACTTTGCACAACGTTAGTTACACCAACATTTGCAAGGAGTGAAAATAACACTAAAATCGTTCCTTTGCCAGAAACAACTATTGAGAAAGAGGAAGCATATTTAAAGGATGCAGATTTACATAAGGTATATAATTTTCCAAATTACGCACCCATGTACGATTATGTAGAAAATGGAACAACTAGGATAGTTCCTTATACTATGCCTGGATCGGGACTGTTGCTTGGTGAGCAAAAAAGCGGCGTATTTGGACAAATTAAAGATACGGTATTGCTTGTTGGGAATTTATTTCCAGGAAAAGGTTGGACGATAGCAGGCATTTTGGATAGTGTTGCAGATTATTTGAATGATTATTTAGATGGAACAGATACCTATATTACAGCAAAGACAGGATATATGTACCGATATATTGGTAAAGAAGGGCAAGTGTGGGACTCTAGTGAAGAAAGATGGATTGTTAAGTTTGATTCGCGTTCAAGAGAAACTTATTTTGCAAAGATTGCTACTTGGACGGACAAACAAAACAGACCTCACGGTGGTATGGTTGTCTCAAGCTCTCCTGATAAAATAGAGTATTCTGCACATTATCATGATGAAGCATACATTCGACAACAAGCATTCTGGAATTGGTACTATAAAATGTATATTACTATTGAAACATGGTGAAAATTTTGCTCGATCACAAGCATGTAATTAATACCATAATGATTGGCTTCCTTTTTCTTCTCTTATTTTCCTCATGCAAAAATGAAACAGAAAACAATCCCTCGTTAAGTCCAGATTTTTCAAACATGAGCTACGAACAAGAATATCAACATTTACTCAAGAAATCCCGAGAAGCTCATATATCGAATAAGTCTGAACACTTTGTCCCTACTTTTGCGATTGAAAAATCTGAGGATAACCAAGAGGTTTACATCGTATATAAAGTAGCGGTAACCAAACCCAAAAGTGAGATGAGAAATGTTAGGATCAGCTTCCTTCTGGACGAACGGATGCTGTTTCATTTGGCAACTCCCACGATCATGTACTCTTCAACTACGGACGGCAGAAATATCATAATGGATCCGGTAAAAGTTGATGAATATGTAGTAAGTTTGGCCCTTCCACTTAAAGGAGCCGATATAGACGAAGAATTTATCGGCAACTACCGGACGATTTATATAAATGTTACTTGGGAATCGCCAGAAGGCTCTAAATATCAGGAATTTCTTGTTGGTAAAGGGACTCCCTCCGAGGACCTCTTGACTTACTTGGATTTGAATAAAAATTGAATAATGGGAAGGTTCGATGTATTTAGGCAAATCGAACCTTCCCGTTTTTGTTTTCTCATAAATACAGATGGTACGAACCCACAATGAAATGCTTGACTCCTTTCGCATAGCTTTACCCATAGACGATTGTAACGAGGGGGTTAATAAATATAACCAGCATTTTAACTATTCCTTGTCCCACACTAGGCGGTTTAAATTTCAAGTATAATGAAACCAATAGATTGCCAATCACGATAAAAAGGACCCTCGATTATGGATGGTGTCCGGCCCTCCGCCGTCTTAGCTCCCCATACCGCCGGTGCAAGGGGGCTGAATCACGGTTACCGTTAAAGCCGCTTTATTGCTCGTCTCACTTTCGATGCCCTGCCAACTTCTCACTCGAGAACCGTCTGGAAGCGGAAAGCCTCGAAGGGCCTAGCAATCTAGTTTTCCACAGTAGAAAATGATTGCCTTCGGGTATCTCCTCCGAGCGTAGGGGTGAAGTCGCATAGACTGGCAGTGAGCGAGGGTTTGACACTGAAAAGACTAGCGGTAGGTGGTGAATGTGAAGACTAGCGGCAAGCATGGGTTTGACGTCGACAAGACTAGCGGCAAGCATGGGTTTGACGTCGACAAGACTAGCAGCAGGCGTGGATTAAAGTCGAAATGACTGGCAGTGGGCGTGAATTTGATGTTCAAAAAAACGGCGGCTAGCGCGGACGTGACGGTGCAAAACTTCTAACGGTTGCCACAGGGCTTATTTTGCCAAAAGCGGGGCTTTTCAAATTGTAACGGTTGCCACAGGGCTTATTTGGCGATATATGGGGGCGTTTGCGTCATTTTGAAGCAAATAAGCTCGCTCACAACCGTTAGAAAACGAAGCGGGGGCTTTTGAGCCAAATAAGCCCTGCCGCAACCGTTAGAAAAAAAGCATGCTCGACTGAGGAGCCGATAAGGTTAGAAAAATAACAGGTTCGACTGTCAGGCCCTGCGATGGTGATGGTGCTAAACGTACGCGACACAGCCAACGAGCACGAGAGGAAGACAGGGCCAGTCGGCGTCTCTATATAAGCAAAAAGGCAACGATGAAATTCGTTGCCGGCTGCGATTTCCCGATGCAAGAGGGCCAGCCCCGGAGGGAGCAGCAGCAAGAAACCGCGAGACGGCAGCTTGGCGGACTGCAGGAATGGCAAACGTCCAGGCCGACAAAAAAGGCTTGCAATTGCCGCAGCGTCAACTGCTACGATAACCTCATCGCCTCTCCCGAACACTTTTTCATGCAAGCAACTTCATTCACACGCGGCGGGGCGCAAACCACCCCGAAAGGAGCACCGATGAACCAAACGATCGCCATTCATAGCTTGGCGGAACAAATGGGATTGACAAGCCGGACCCTGCGGCACTGGGAAGCAGAAGGCTTGTTCCGCAGCGAGCGCGACCCGAATTCCGGCTGGCGCGTGTTCGACGAGGAAGCGCTGTGGCGCATTCGTCTGACCGCCGCCCTCCGAGCGCTGGATATTCCGCTCAAGGACATCCGGCAGGTAGTAGAAGAAAAATCGGCCGTCCGGCTGCAAACGATCCTGGAAAACAAAATCTCTTCCCTGCAAACGCTGAGAAGAGAAACGCTGGATCAGGAAAAACAGCTTCTTCAAGCACTCGCCCTTCTGCAAAGGCACAAAAACCCGGTCATTATGGAATTCCACACGCTGCTTACCAAAGAGGAGGAAAACCCCATGAAACCTGAGATGCTCACAACCGAGCAGGAAGAATTAAAGCTGGTTACGCTGCCCCCCATGCGGGTGGCCTATCACATTGCCGTAAGCGCATCGCCCGAGGACGAAGCCATGCAGCCCGTCCTGGATTGGCTGAAAACGGCCAATCTGCTGGGAACCGCCCGCTTGTTCGGCGGAAATGTAAAGCCCTTCCCGTCCGGCGCCGGAAAACCGTACGGCTACGGCATGTTGGCCAGCATCCCGGAAGGCGTTGCCGTACCCGAGCCCCTGCGCGAAATGACGCTGCCCGGCGGACTATATGCGCTTAAGGACAGCACCGAGGACATCGGCGGCTCCTGGAAAACCCTGATGGCCTCGATTGCCAACCAAAGCAAGTATGTTTCGGACCGCTCCAGACTCTGCCTGGAGGAACACATCCGCAACGGGAGCCCGGCCGGCGCCGGAAACGAGTATTGGATTCGTCTGCTGGAGCCGGTGAAGGCCGCCAACTAACCCGATAGGCCCCTGCAAGAAACCGGCTGTAAAAAGCAGTTTTGATCAAAAGTCCGGCTGAACGAAAAACGGCGCGATGACAGAGACTTGCTTGGCCGCTGTCATCGCGCCGGCTGTTACCGGGCAAGCAGCAGGAGTGCAGGAACCGGCAGAACGACGCGGCCGCCCGAGACGGTCGGCGCTCGATTCGCAAAAAGCGCCATTCGCGCAGAGACGGAATCATTCAAAAGCAACGCCGTATAGCCTCTGCTGGAGGAGCGAAAAATGCTTTCATGGTCATATCCCTTTACGCGCTTTTCCGCAACAACAGGGCGCTTACCCCGCTCAGGTCATCGTCGATTCTTAACCGCTGCGCCGGGATAAACCCGGGCCTCCTGCTCTCCTCTTTTACAATTGCATCGTCGAAATGCACGTGTTGTCCTGATCAAACGTTGAGATCGTCGACTTCGCCGACCGCCCCTCGTGCTCGATGGTCACTTGAAACTCCTGCCCGCGGGGAAGCCACAAGTCCAAAAACCCGTTCGGGTGCGAGGTCATGGTCCGGTCCACAATCGTTTTGCCGTCGGCGTCCTCAACCTTGACCTGAAAAGGCGTATCCGGCATCTCGCCCTGGCAGCCCGTCAGGCTGTGCGTGGCGCAGGGATGCGTTTCTTTCCGGTAAGGCGCAATGGAAACAAAAAACTCCTTTTTCGGTAGCTTGTACACGGTTTCGCCTTCATCCGTCGTAACGGTAAGCTCGTGTGCCGTGATGGAGGCGGACTGCGCCGTTTTTTGGCGGCTGCTCAATTCCTCCGCGACTTGCTTCACCTTTTCCGCGTCCGCCTCGCCCCCCATGAGCGGAAGAGCGAATCCGAGTCCAATGCCGGCCACCGTCATAATTCCGGCAGCCAAAGCGATTCGTTTTCCCGTCACCGGTTTGCTCATCTCGTTCATTCCCCTTTTTTGCGGGAATCTCCCTGATTCTCCGGTCTTCTGCCGTACACAGGGCTTCCCTCTGTTCACAACTCTTTTTCCCGTGCCTGCTCAATCGGGTAATCCCATCGTAACACAGAGACGGACAAATTTGGCGTGGCTGTGACACTTAACCTGTAAAAACGAACCTCAATCTAGTTGAGGTTCGCCATAATCCGGAGAGGTATAGGTTTCCAGTAGAGCACCTCCTGGTTATCTTAACAGCTGCAACACAGCTTGAGGACTCTGGTTTGCTTGAGCCAGCATCGCTTGAGCGGTTTGAGTAATAAGGTTTGATTTCGTAAAATCCAGCATTTCCTTCGCCATATCCGCATCGCGAATACCTGATTCGGCCGCAGTCAAATTTTCCGTATAGTTTCCTACGTTGTTCACCGTATGTTCCATACGGTTTTGCAGCGCGCCATAAATCCCTCGATAGGTCAAAACTCTTGAAATGGCACCATCCACTTTGGCCAAAGCTTGCTGAGGTACGGAGGGCGGCCGCACCCCCATATTCGCAATCCCTAATCTCTGAGCATTTACATTGAACAAAGGGACGGTAATGACCTGGCCTTTGTTATCCCCGGACTGGATATCAATGGTTGGGGAGATGTAATCAATATCCTTTATGTCTGTGTTTACGGTTGTTTCAATATGCTCGGTTACCACCGTTTCCCGTGTTCGTTCAAACACATCAAGATTTAATGAAAAGGGACCATATTTGAAACCCAGGGTTACTTCCGAACCTTGTGGCAAGGACAGCTGCCAATCAAAATTAGCCTGCGGCTGGCCTGACGCGGGATTATTGATTGCCAGCGTTGTCGGTGCCAAAAACCCAAGCGCATCATCAAATATCAAACCGACATCGGCATCGGTTCCCGACAGGTTAAAATGACTTCCGGACGGCGGAGTTATTACGTTATTCCCAACGGCCAAAGGGTTTCCTCCGGCATCCGTGACAACGGAATTTACTGGTGGATTCACCCGATTGCTGAGTTTAATGTTCGTATCGATTGCATTTTCATTTTTAATTACATATCTGATTTCCATAGAATTATCAGCCAGTACCGTCCTGTATCTCCTAATAGATACCTCTGTACCGGGAAACCGCATGGAATCCCAAGCCGGGACCGTACCTGTGTTGCTCCGGGCCGTATATTCAACGGGTCTTGGAATTCCGTTAACCTCGATAGTTTCAAACATATTCCCGAATACCTGCCCAAGATCTTTCGGGCCAAAAAGGGTTTCATTTGTACCTACCCCGTGCCAATAGGCAGGTGTAGTGTATTGCGGGTCGCTGGAAGCAGTTAACGACTCATGTATGGTCGTATTTGTGTCTGTCTTTGTTTGGGTATGAATGTCAACCTCATATTCGTTATAGCCTGTCCTTCCGTCCGGAAAATCCATAGGCGTGATGGTATTCGTATTTGAATAAGAATCATTCGTCACAGATGTATCGGAGTTGCTTACCAAATGCCGCGGTTCTGAGGATGTTGTTCCTTTGGGTTTATATTCTATCGTTTTATAGATGGAGGTAGCGGGTGGTGGATCACTTACAGAAAAAGCTACATTGCTCGTTGAACGATCATTCAATATCTGATAGTCGCTGCGCGCCAGCAAGTTAATTGTATTAAACTCTGTTCTCCCCGAAATGCTGTTTATTTCCTCGGTAAGCTGATGTATTTCTTGGTCAATCGTACGCCGATCCTCATCGCTAAGCGTACCGGTCAAGCCCCGAACGATCAATTCCCTCTGTCTTTGCAAAATATCGGTTATTTCTTGAAAGCCGCTTTCCGCTGTTTGAAGTAATGAGATCCCGTCTTGTGTATTTCTTTCCGCTTGAGCCAATCCACGAATCTGCGCTCTCATTTTTTCCGATATGGACAATCCCGCCGCGTCATCAGCCGCTTTATTAATACGCAAGCCGGACGACAATTTTCCCATTGCGCTTCCCATGGATTTATTATTTTTGTTTAATTTATTCAATGAATTTATAGCCGCAAGGTTATGCGCTATTCTCATGGTTTCACCACCTATAATCATAAATCGGCATTCAATGTCATTTTATTTAGTAAAATGTACCTGCAGATAAAAAATTTTACACCAATCATAGTCTTTAAGGTAACGGGTAATAAGCCGCATGGAAAGTATAGGAAACCACAAACTGCTAAATCAGTCTTGCCATCAGGTTTATCTTCCAGGCTCCCAATATAGATTATCCTTGGATAAGGATATTTTTCAATTAACAGCATCACACTCTGTAAAAATACCAAAATCGTCAAAGTCTTCTCCCTTCCTTATCCCTTCATTAAAGGAAGCCGACCGCATAGATGCGGCCGGCTTCCTTTTGCCTATTCATTTTTAACCGCTACTCCACGACCGGGAACCAGCCCGGCGCGCCCACTATCCCGCGCCAAAGCGGATCGGGAATGACAAGGCGCTTCTGGTCTTTTTTGCTCAACGTGGTGACAATGTCGGCTTCCCGGCCTTCCGCCACCTTCTCCGCCCATTCCGGTTCCATGATCAGCTCGCGTCCCAACGCGACCAGGGCGGAGCCGGTTTGCAGCGCCTGCAACGCTTCATCCGGCGTATGAATCGAACCCACGCCGATCACCGGAGTCCGGCCGGCAGCCGTATCGACAATCCATTCCAGTCTGGACTTGCCGGCATCCGCCCCAACCCGGGGTTTGGACTGAAAGTCCATTAACGAGACATGGAGATAATCCAGCTGTTTGTCCGCAAGAACGTCCACCAGTTGAAGCGTATCGTCCATCGTGATGCCATTTTCCTCGGGCTCCTCCGGAGAGAACCGGTATCCGACCGCAAAAGGCTCCTTTGCATGGGCGGCCGCCCGCTTCACCTCATCCACGACGGCGAGCGGGAACGTCATGCGCTTTTTCAAATCCCCGCCCCAGCGATCCTGACGGAGGTTGGTATGCGGAGAGAAAAACTGCTGCAGCAGGTAGCCGTTCGCGCCGTGAATTTCCACGCCGTCATAGCCCGCCTCAATGGCCCGCCGCGTCGCTTCCCCGAAACCGCGGACAATCGATTCGATTTCCGCGTCCGACAAAGCCCTTGGCTTTACATTGCCGTTCTGCTCGGAGGAAACATCGCTTGCACTGACGATATCGCCCCCGGGCACAAGCTCCGGCGGACACATACGCCCGCCATGGAAAATTTGCAAAATCGCGGCCGCGCCCTGTTCATTAATCGTGGAGGCAAGACGGCGCAAACTGGGGATCAGGTCGTCGGTGTCGGCGCCAAATTCCCCGGCAAATCCTTTCCCGTTGCGGGTTACATACGTGCAAGCCGTTACCACCATGCCAACGCCGCCCGAACGGCGGGCGTAATACGCCAGCTCCTCGTTTGAAACAACACCGTCCTCGCGGGAGGACCAGTTGGTCATCGGAGCCATGACGATTCGATTTTTGACCCGAAGGCCGCTTCGGAGCCGGAGCTCTTCGAATAGCGGTTTAAAGTTCGCGTTCATGTGCAGCTTCCTCCAATCTTGGCTAGCTTCTCCTTAGCTTGCTCAACTGGAGGAAAATCATGCCTCCCGAACTGCCCCCTCGGCTCGTCGGGATTAGCAATTATGCGTGACTTCTACCTGAGGCCGGGCATCAGTCGTTCCGTAAGTGGCCCTCCCGAACAGGAGGCGACCGACCTTCACCTCGCGTTCCCCGTTGCTCCTCTGTACTGGTGAGTATGCGGCCTTCGGCCATTTACGGTCGTAACTCCTTCAAAGTAATGGATATGTCCGCCACCCGGAACAGGGATGGCCGGGCCGGTTACCCCTCTCATCTCATGCGTGTGCCCTTGATTCAGGGTCGTCACGGTATAGTACCGATGAACATGCGGAACGCCTGTGGGTGCCGGTTCCGTCACATTGCTGTATTGGTGTACATGACCATCGTCATAGGAGGTCGTGCCTGCAAAAGGGTGAACGTGATAGACGGGACGGCCGTCCCAAGAAGTGAGGTAGAATTGGTGCTGATGTTCCTCTCCGTTGTCCCCAGGGTGAAAAGTATAACCTGTAACACGAATTCTCCTCATAGCGGCAAGCTCCCTCTCCGTTGATCTTTGAAATCAACGTATGTCTAGCGACCGCTTGCTGTCCTGGGTGTTCGTTTAAATTGTTGTAAAAAAAAGCAACCGCAAGTGATCATGCGATTGCATTCCGTTTATTCCCCCGCTGTCCAAACGTCCAGCGCCAGCGAACGAACGGTTTCGTTCGGATGAATGCGATAAGCCCTAAGTCGGTTGGCGCATTCCGGCCGCCACTCCAAGGCTTCTCCCGCAACTTGAAGCAATGAAAGTCCGATGACCGCAGCCGCGTAACCATCCGCAGAGTCCAGCGCATCCACCAGGGCCAGCAAGCTCTCCGGCTGCCAGTATCCTTTGCTGACCGTAAGCGCCTGTACCATCTGGTTGCAGGCAGCGGGCAGAAGATGCGGCTTTTCAGCCAGGCCGCGGGCAACGCGGGCCAAATAACCGGCGGCTGCGTCCGTACGGTTCCAATCGATGGCGGCGATATAAAGGTTGATGACCAGATGCCGCAAGGTCCCGTGGGCGGCAAGAACATCAATCAGCCCGTGATACAATGGGGTAAGGGCGAGCCGCGTACCCAAAGGCAAGGAGGTCAGCCGCCCGATCAGTTCCGTCAACCGCTGCCGGTGCGGCACATCCCGTATTTGAGAGGCGTTCCATTCCTCCCGTATGGAAGCATTGGCTAAAAACCGGACCACCTCGAGGACCCGCCCGTTAACCTTGCCGTCCCGCGCCGCTTCCAGCAGCGCCTTCATGGCGGCGCGCCACCGGACGCTGTCTTCCAAATCGGCAATCGCTTTTGCAGCGGCTGCTGCAACGGTTTCTTCCTGTCCCTCCGTCCAGCGGGCCAGAGCCTGGAAAGCCATTTGTCCCACAGCCGCATCCGCATGGTTTGCGATTGCAAGGAGGAAGGCCAAATAACGGGCTCTGTATTCGGCCGGAAGCTCCTGCGGCCGCTGGGAAAGCAGGCTGTTTACCACATCGCGCTGCGGGGAATCGGCCATGGCGCCCAAGATCGTCCAGCTGCGTTCATCATGCAGCAGTTGTCTTGCCGCGTGACCGATCGCGATGAGGACATCTTTGTGCACCTGGGGTTTCCCGAACTCCTCAAGCAGCAGCGCCACGCTGTTGGGGCTTCGGTAAGCGCCCAGGAGCCGGATGGCTTCTTTTCGCACCGTGATTTTCAGCTTCTCCCGGCGGAGCAGCGTTTCCAGCAGCTCGGCCAGCAAAAGCGGACTCACCCTGCGGATGCAGCGGGGGATGGAGTACATGGCTACGCGGGCCCGGTCACCCTCCAGATGCTCCCAAAGAAGGGGCAGCGCCTTTTCCGGTTTTTCCGTTAATGACAAAGCGTGAAGCGCCGCTTCAACAAGAAAGACGTCCTCGTGGTTTAGTAGCTCCACCACTGGTTCGGGCCAAAGCTCGGGCATTTTCGCGATCCTGTGAATGGCCTGGGCCCGCTCCTGCAGGCTGCGCTTGGCGTCCAAAGCGACCTTCTCCAGCAAGGCGCCCAGCGCTTTCTGCTGGCGCGGCAGCCAGCGGTGAAACCCGTCCGCAGCCGGAAGCAGATAGATCGTTTTCCCCGACAAAAATTTCCCCTTGATGGCAGCGCCCGAAAGAAAAGGGTCCAGCCATTCCTGGCGTTTCCGGTGCAGATGCTCAAACACTTCCCCGACGGCAATAAACGACCTGTCCCGGGCCAGCAATTCACTCACTCTTTCGTCGCGCGTCCGGGGAGGAGCAAGCCAATACCGGGCGGCTTGCGCGGCGACGGAAGAGGATTTCGCCTTTGTCGCCTCCTGCAGCAAGCTTTGCAGCTTGGCCAGGCCGTGGCCCCGTTTGCCGAACCAGCCTGCCATACGCAGCACAAGGCTGTGGTCTTCTCTTTTGGCTGCTTCCGCCAGGCTGGAATAAAGCTCCTCGAACAACAGGTCTTCCATGCCCTGCGGGAGATACAAGCGGGAGAAAGACGGCAGCGCCAGTTGGCCGCTCTGTTTTACAAGTTTTGTGATCGTGCGCAGAGCGAAGGCAAAAAGCGCGTTATGCGGCTGCAAGCCATGGCGGCGCAGCAGGGCAAAAGCCAATTTTTCCGCCGCCGCCCTCGTCGCATAGGAGGAATCCCGGGCTTCGGCCACGCTGTCTACCAGCAGCTCCAGCTCCGGAATATGTTCCTCCCTGTAAAGAAACGCCGGGCTGCCCGCCAGTTCGGCTAATACCATGCAGCGGACCGGGTCCTGGTCGTTTTTGATGCGCCTCAGGAACAGCAGCGTCTCCTCCATCCCCTGCCTTGACAGCGCCGTGCACTTCACCAGCTGCGCCAATGCCGCGGCACGCTCGTCCGCATTGGACGCCGCGGCTGCTTGCACCAGCGGCTGCCGGGCATGCTGAATCTGCCGGCGGGCCGTGATCCGGATCGCCAGTTCCCGATTATCCTTGACCTCGCGAAGGCCCAGCATCCGGCTTGCTTCCTTGTCGCGCAAGGCGTGCGGCAGTTCATCCAGCAGCTGCTCCGGAAAAACGCGCGCCGTGCGCGTATCCTCCGCAAAGACCGTCTCAAAGATTTCGCCCCGCTTGGAGGGGGCCAAAAAATGAAGCAATTTGGCCAGCTGATAAGGCTGATCGGCGAACAGCGCCGCCATTTCCTTCCATTGCTCGATGGAGAAATACCGTCTCTTTTTGAGAAGGGCACCCGGCACGCCATGTGCGATCAAATCGTTCCGCGCCTCTTCCCGCGTCAGCAGCATAAACACCGCGTCCGCATCAAAGCGGATCAAGAAGCCCAGCTGCTTTCGCAGCACGGGGTGCAGCTTGTCCTTCGGGCCATGCTGCAGGGCGCAGGCCAGCACCGTCTCCGGCTTCAGCTGGCTCAGCATCTCCATGGCGGACGAGAAGCGCCACCAGACGTTGCCTTTTTCCCGCAGCGGCGCGTTCTCCAGGGTGGTTTGAAAATAGGCCGCCATCACCTCCGGATGGCGTTTGGCAATGTTGTGCCAATTCGAAATGGCGTAACCGCTTGTCTCCAACCATTGCCGGACCGTCTCTGCGCCGCAGGCGGGCAGTAAGACCAACGCCTCCTGCGCTCCCCACCGGGCGTACACCATAGGCAGCAGGCGCTCGGCTGCATCCTGACGGCCGCTAATGAACACGCGGAGCAGGAGGTGGCGCCGGCATTCCGGTGACAGATGCTCCAGCTCGCGTTCCATCGCTTCACCGGAAGCCGCCCCGGCGAGCAGCCCCGCCGCCCGCTTGCGGACACCCGCCGCCGGATGGCGCAGCGCTGCCAGCAGCAGGGAAGCGTCCTTGGCCGCCTCCGCGCCGGTTAAAGCAAGGTGCGCCTCATAAGCGCCGCCCTCAAGCAAGGAAGAGAGCAAAAGGGAAAACGCCGGGACGCCTTTATTATCACGGCCCAGCAAGGCGATTTTCTTCATCCGGCTGGAATACCCCAGCGAGTTTAACGCTTCCAGCAGATTATCTTTGTCTAGAGGATTCTTATGAAACATGGCAAGCTCCCTTCCGCCCGGCTTCGGTTCTCCGTACCTCGCAACCGTCCAAGTAAAATCAGGTCCATTCCTCCGTCAACGGGGAACGGCCTGGCGGATTTTCCTGGATAAACACATAGGTATCATCGGTGGAACGTTCCCCGGCAAACCGGTACCCCAGCCGGTTAAACGCTTTGATCTTTTCCACGGAGCCGATTTGCCGCTCCGCCATGAAGCGCACCATCTCGCCCCGCGCCATTTTGACCTGGGTTCCCTTTTCCGTCACCTTGCCGTCCGCAAGCTGCCCGAACACACAAGTGATCAAGCGGGTCTCTCCGCTTAGATAGGGAGAAATGCATTTGCTGTATTCCTTGGAGGCCAAATTCAGAATGCAGCCGCTCTCCGCTTCCAGCTGCTCCGCCAGCTTTCGGCCCCAGAATGCATAAAGGGTGCTGAAGCCGGGCCCGGCCAGCTTGGCCTGCATCTCCAGCCGGTACGGAACAACGCCGTCGAAGGGCCGCAGCAGCCCGTAAAAACCGGACAGGATTCGCAGATGCCGCTCGACATACGCCAGCTCCTGCGTTTCAAACACGCCCGGAGCCATGTGCTGGTATTGAAGCCCCTCATAGGCAAAAAGAGCCGGCGTCAACCGGCGGCTCAGGTCCATGGTGCGAAACCGCTCCACATTCAATGCGGCAATGGCGTCATTGCAGTTCCAAAGCGACTTGGCTTCCGCGTAGCTCAGCTTCTTTACAAGAGCCAGGAGAGCTTCCGCCTCGCCGATAAACTGCGGCAACTGGCGGCATTCCATAAAGTCCGTGTCAGTCTTCATCTTTTTGGCAGGTGAAATAATGATTCTCATATCGTCCTCTTCGCCGTCTATTCTATCTATCATCCGCTTCATTATCCCATACCGCTTTTTCGGATACAAACCTGATCGGAGCAAAAAAAACGGCCCCCTGCAGCAAGGGCTGCCGCCTCTTTCCTGCTCTACTTTCCGTCACGACTGCGGGAATGCTTGGACTTTCGTCCGCTGGTGCTTCTTTATTTTCTTGCCTTAAGCAGACTCCTGCTCTGCCCGCTTCCTCCTCTCCGCCTCAAGCCCGCTTTTCAAATCAAACCCGGTCGGGTTCTGGAAAATCCGCAGCCCGAACTCCGGCGCGACCGCAAACAGATGATCAAAAATATCCGATTGCGCCTCTTCGTAAACCACCCAATTTACATCATTGGTGAAGGCATAAAGCTCCAGCGGAATCCCGGTTTCCACCGGCTGCAGCTGCCGGACCATGCAGGTCATCTCCTGGTGAATCTTCGGATGGTGCTGAAGATAACACTGGATGTAGGTTCGAAAAACGCCGATGTTCGTCAGCGCCCGGCCGTTCACCTTGACGGACCGGTCCACGCCAAATTCGGTGTTGTACTGCTCGATTTCGAGCTCCCTTTCCGCAAGACACTCCCGAAGGTAATGAATCTTCTTGAATTTCGCGAGCATCTCCGGACTGCAAAAGGTCACGCTGCCCGCATCCACGTGAATGGACCGTTTGATCCGACGCCCTCCGGCGGTTTGCATCCCTCTCCAGTTTTTAAAAGAATCCGAGATCAGCGCATACGTGGGGATGGTGGTGATCGTTTTGTCCCAATTCTGCACCTTGACCGTATTCAGCGAAATGTCGATGATAAAGCCGTCCGCTCCGTACTTGGGCATCTCGATCCAGTCGCCCACGCGCACCATATCGTTGGAGGTCAGCTGGACGCCGGCCACCAGCCCCAGAATCGAATCTTTAAAAATCAGCATGATGACGGCCGACAAAGCGCCGAGTCCGCTAAGCAGAATCAAGGGGCTTTTCCCGACAAAATGGGAGACCAGCAGGATGCCGCCAATGAGATACACAAAGATTTTGACCATTTGCAGGTAGCCCCGGATCGGCCGCGCCTTCGAAACTTCAAAGGTCGTGTAAATGTCATGGGCCGCGTTCAAAAACGCGTTGAGGAACATCAGCCCCACGATAATGAGGTAGACATAAACGCCTTTCTCAATCCAGGATTGGAAAGAAAAAAGCGGAGCGGTGAAATAAACAATCGCGACAGGCACCACATGCGCCAGCTTGTGGAACACCTTCCGTTCCAGCATATAATGGTCCCACTGAAACCGTTTGTGGCGAACGTAATAAGCCGTCGTTTTCAGGAAAATCCGTTTCGTTAACAGATAAGCCGCAATGCTGATCATAGCGATCAACGCGATCATTATCGCATTGGCTATGGAATCTGCCATCCTGTCTTGAGCGCCCAGGTCATCGAGTATGTTCTTGATGAATTCCATATCCCTCTCCTTTTCACGAGTAAAAATAGATATGGGGTAGATTATAGCACAGTTTGTTCTCCCGGTTGGCCTGTTCGGCCGCCTTTGCTACGCCAGCATCCTATTCCGAGAACGACAAGCCATGCGGAGAAAACCAGTTGGGTAAGGAACAGCTCCTTTTTTATCCTCCTGCTTGAAAACGGATAAAGAAAAAGATCCGCGGGAAGGCATCTCGCCTCCCGCGGATCATTTTATGAAACTGTCTTTTGGTCAAGCTTCGTTCTTTTGCTTCGTTTTAGCGTCAGATCAAGCCGGACAGCTTCAGCAGCTTCTGGATCATGACGGCCACCTCTGCCCGGGTAATATCAGCCTTGGGCGCCATGACATCCGCGCTTCTTCCGCGAACAACGCCGCTTTCCACGCAAGCCGCCGCCGCTTCCGCCGCCCATTTCGCAACAGCGTCCTTGTCTTGATACGAATCGAGAACGCCGGCCGCTCCGGTCAGCTTTGCGTTCAGTTCGGTCAGCCGCATCGCTTTGGTGATAAGGACCATCGCTTCTTCACGGGTAATTTTCTCTTCCGGACGGAAGGTCCCGTCTTGGTAGCCTGCGATCAATTGATAATCGTAAGCGGTTTGGATGGCGTTTGCGTACCACTTGCCGTTGCTCACATCGGAAAAGGGAGCGGTTTGGTACGGATTCAGCCGCAGCCCCAACCCTTTGACCAAAACAGAAGCGAATTCCGCGCGGGTAATCGCGCGATTCGGTTCAAACCGGCTTTGGCCTACCCCTTGAATAACCATCCGGGAGCCCATGTCGTTTACGGCATCCTTGCTCCAGTGAGCCGCCACGTCGGCAAACTCGATCGGGTGCCAGACAACGGAGTACGTGCTGTTGGTCAAGCTGTTGATTTTGGCAAAATACTTGCCGTCTACTGCCACAACTTGAGTCGGCACATGCCGTACGGTACCATCCGCCTCTACGACAACGCCGGTCGTGATTTTGTTCGGATCGACACCGTCGGGGATGGCAATCGCCCGCTCCACATAAACCGCGTAATCGGTAATCTCAACCGACTTGCCTTCATAAACCGCTTTGACGGTAAAGTCTACGGACGGCGCCATGACATTGAAGCTGCCTGCCGCCGCTGCATTCCGGACGATTTTCAGCATGTCCGGCTGGGTTTCAGCGATTTCGATTTGCAATTTTACATCCTGAACCCGCGCTGCTCCAAGCGCCGAAGCCAGGCTATGAATACCAAGCTCTTGGGCCGGGATCGTATAAGTTGCCGCAGGGGTCTTTAATTCGAAGGAGGCTTGCTGCTCCTCCATTTTCCGGATCATATCCCCGTTCAATTGGCCCGCAACCACATCCGATTGCTTGGCCAGAATCACGGTTACCACTGCATTTCGGCCTTCAGCGGCCAGCTTGGCTTCCAGCTTTTTCTGATCGACGTCAATGGTCGTAACGGTCCGGTCGTCTACTTTCGTTACCGTAGCCGTGCCTGCACTTTCCGCCTTGCCGTTAACATAGACATCAATGCCGCTTCCGGTTGTTGTCCCGGGGGAAGTCGTGCCGCCCGTCCATCCCGTTGAGCCGGCATCCCGCGCTACATGGATCACGTAATACTTCGCGGTAACCCCGTCCTGGGCCGTCACTTTCACATACACCGGGGTGCTGCCGCCGGCCGTCAAGGAAACGGTCCCTGCGCCGGTAATCTCGTGCGTATAGCCGCTGTCCGTGTACAACTTGTAGGTCGCGCCCGGCACCGCAGTGATATTGTCCAGTCCGATAACCGCCGTACTGTACGGTACATGGACCGCCCAGGTGATCGCTTTGTCCGCAGCTGAGCCGTCTCCGCCTCCGGCAGCAGGTGCCGTTTGGCCGGCAACGCCGGTCAAACCGGCGTCCGTGCTAGGCGCAGTTACCGTGAAGCGGACGGTGAAGCTTTTTGGTGTGAGGCTGCTGTCGGGTGCGACCCCTCTGGCCTCAAAGCCGCCTCGGGAAACGGTCACCGTTGCCGAGTAGCTGCCTTCCGGCAGGCCGGCCTTCGGCGCAACGGTGAAGCTGTCGCTCTCGCCAGGGGCAATGCTGTCGATGGACGTCTTCGACAGGGTGAACGCTTCGGCATCCGTGCCGCTCAACTCCACCAGCAAATCGCCGCTCGCCGCATTCCCGGTACTGTCCACCGTGACACTGTACGGCGCCGGTGCTGCATAGCCCTCGAGTACCGACCCAAAGTCATGCTCGTCTGTCTCACTCAGTTCAATGATGTGCGTTGGCGCTGCCAAGCGGTTTACCGTCACCGCGTAGAACTTCGCCGCAATGCCATCCTCGGCGGTGACCTTCACATACACCGAAGTGCTGCCGCCGGCGGTCAGGGAAATGGTCCCGCTGCCGGTAATCTCGTTCGTATAGCCGTTGTCGGTGTACAACTGGGCGGTGGCTCCCCTTGCCGCATCAATATGCTTCAGTCCGATGTCCACCATGCCGTACGGTACACTAATTGTCCAGGTAATGGCCTTGTCCGCTGTTGAGCCGTCTCCGCCTCCAGCCGTGGAGGCCGTTTGATCGGCAATGCTGACCAAGCCTGCGTCGTTGCTCAGCGGCTCCGTCACCGTGAATCGGACGGTGAAGCTTTGCGATGTAACGCCGCCGCCGGATACCGTCACTGTCGCCGAGTAGCTGCCTTCCGGCAGGTTGGTTTTCGGTGCAACGGTGAAGCTGTCGCTTCCGCCTGCAGTAATGCTATCGATGGACGTCTTCGACAGGGTGAAAGCCTCTGCGTTCGTACCGCTCAATGCCACCGTCAGGTCGCCGACCCCGCCGGTGCCGGTGTTGTTCACCGAGACGCTGTACGGCGTCTGCGCTCCATACCCTTCTTCCAGCGAGCCAAAGTCATGCTCGCCCGTCTTGCTCAGCGCGATGCTGTGGGTCAATGGCACAGTGCGGGTAGGGAAAAAGATAGCCGATATAGAGCTGAAAGGAACAGAATAAAAGGAATCTTTTGCCGAACCGTCCAGGTTCGCCTTCCAGATCGTGCGGTTATACAGGTCGAACCAGTACATTTTGTTGTTTTCGGGGTCCAGTGCAAAATTGCCTAATCCACCAGTGAATTTGCTGGACGCAGGATCAATCAGGGTTTCAATGTTGGAACCGTTTAAATCGGACCGTTTAATTCGGTTATTCGAAGCTTCGTACCAATATAGCTTGTTATGAATCTCGTCGACAGCTACAGTTGTAGGGAATGCAAGTCCCGTGACCAAGGTCTTCACATCTTTACCGTCCAAATTGGATGATTTTATCACGGAATTTGCCATTTCAAACCAATACAATCTTCCGTTGGCAGCATCAACCGACAAACTGGTTGCTCCAATGCCTGCATTGGCTATATCGACCACGACTTGCGCATTGGAACCGTCCAGATCCATTCGATAAATCTTCCCGGAATCCGCCAGGTAAAGCTTGTCGCGACTAGTGTCGAGGGCTAAGGCGCCCAAGTCGGATGACAAGTTTCGGTGGATAGTTTCCACCTCATCCCCGTTATAGTTGGCTCTGCGGACGGTTTTGCCCCCATTCTCCATCCAATACACCATGCCTGTTTCTCCATCCAATGCGCCTGAAAAAAGGCCGGTCCCTGTATTGGCCACATTGTCAAAAAGCGTAACAGTCACAAGATTCGTTACATCCGTACTTTTAATTGCGTTTTGGATATTGTCGGTCCAATAAATCTTGTTAGAGAAGTCCGGCAGAACGACGGTGCCCGTCGTCACCGTGAAAGTGACGGTGAAGCTTTGCGATGTAAGCCCGCCGCCGGATACCGTCACTGTCGCCGAGTAGCTGCCTTCCGGCAGGCTGTTCTTCGGCGCAACAGTGAAGCTATCGCTCCCGCCGGGGGCAATGCTGCTGTTTATGGACGTCTTCGATAGCGTGAAGGCATCTTCGTTAGCGCCGCTCAGTCTCACCTTCAGGTCGCCTACCCATCCGGTACCGGTATTGTTCACTGTGACGCTGTACGGCGTTAGCGCCCCATACCCTTCTTCCAGCGAGCCAAAGTCATGTTCGCCCGTCTTGCTCAGCGCGATGCTGTACGTCAGTTCCGGCGTCACCGTGAACCGGACGGTGAAGCTTTGCGATGTAACGCCGCTGCCGGATACCGTCACTGTCGCCGAGTAACTGCCTTCCGGCAGGTTGGTCTTCGGCGCAACGGTGAAGCTGTCGCTGCCGCCTGCCGTAATGCTGTCGATGGACGTCTTCGACAGCGTGAAAGCCTCCGCCTCCGCTCCGCTCAATGCCACCGTCAGGTCACCGACCCCGCCGGTACCGGTATTGTTCACCGTAACGCTGTACGGCGTCTGCGCCCCATACCCTTCTTCCAGCGAGCCAAAGTCATGCTCGCCCGTCTTGCTCAAAGCGATGCTGTGAGATAATGTCGGCGATTTCAAAGGCATGAAAATTTGAGGGATAAACGCATAGTCCACTGAAAAAACAGTTTCAATGGCGGAACCGTTAAGGTTAGCCCGCTTCATATCGGAATCGTTGCTTTCAAACCAGTACATTTTCCCGTTTGCAGGGTCAAGAGCGAAGCTGACTCCATCATAGATGACAGCACGGGCCACAGGGCTAATCAAGGTCGTCCTGTTTTGTCCGTCCAAATCGGACCGCTCAATTTTGTTATTTCCGTAATCGAACCAATACAGCTTGCCATGAAGCTGATCGACGGTCACAACCGTGGGACTGGCGAGACCCGTGATCAGGGTCTGGATATTTGTGCCATCCAGATTGGACGATCGTATGGTGCGATTGCTATTTTCATACCAATACAATTTTCCGTTTACAGCATCAACCGTCAGGCTCTCTACTCCCTTATAGGGAGTGGCATCGGTTGCATTGACCACGTCTTCCAAATTGGTTCCGTCCAAATTGATCCGTTGGATCATTGGGGAGGTTTGGTTGGCCAAATAAAGCTTGTTATGGACGGTATCGAGTGCCAAAAGGGTAGCATTGGTTCCGCTCAGGAAAATTTCCCGTTCGGTTCCGTCATAATTGGCTCTGCGGATCGTGTTGTTCCCATTTTCGTACCAGTATACCTTGCCCGTATCCGCATCCAAAGCGGCTGATAAAGGCCCCGTTTGATATTGACCGGCAGCTTGATCTATTATGGTGTTCGTTTGAAAATCCGTTACATCCGTGCTCTTAATCGCATCTTCACCGAAGTCGAGCCAATAAATTTTGTTCGAGAAATCCGGCAGAACGACAGCGCCCGCCGTCACCGTAAAGCGAACAAGAAAGCTTTGCGGCGCGACGCTGAGGCCCGATACCGTCACCGTCGCCGGATAGCTGCCTTCCGGCAGGCCGGTCTTCGGCACAACCGTAAAGCTATCGCTTCCGCCGGCGGCGATGCTGCCGATGGTTGTCTTCGACAGGGTAAAGGCATCTTGGCCCATGCCGCTCAATGCCACCGTCAGATCGCCGCTCTCGCCGGTCCCGGTGCTGTTAACCGTGACACTGTACGGCGTTAGCGCTCCGTAACCTTCTTCCTGGGAGCCGAAGTCATGTTCCCCCGTCTTGCTCAGCGCAATTCCGTAAGACTTGGGCAGGGATCGGGAGGGAACAAAGATCCCCGCGATTAAAGCCTCACTACCTCCAGGTACGTCGTAAAAAATTTCTATCGAGCTCCCGTTAAGGTTCGCCCGCATGATCTTCTGGCTCATTTCGTCATACCAGTACATTTTGTGGTTTCCGGGGTCCAGAGCAAAACTGACTGCCGGCGAACCAAAATAATCACCGGTTGACACAGAATCAATTAACGTCTCGCGGTTGGAGCCGTTCAAGTCGGACCTTTCAATGGCATTATTTCCGCCATCAAACCAATACAGCTTTCCATAAAGCTGGTCGACGGCTACAGTCGTGGGAAAGGAAAGACCCGTGACCAAGGTTCTAACATCCGTACCATTCAAATTAGCCGATTGGATCGTGCTATTATCATCTTCGTACCAATACAATCTGCCGTTGACAGCATCAACCGACAAGCTGGTTGCCCCAAACTCGCCGCCTGTATCGGCTGCATCGACCACGACTTGCACATTGCTTCCGTCCAGATCCATTTGATAAATCAATCCGGAATCCGCTACATACAGCTTGTCGCGAGTAGTGTCGAGGGCTAAAGAAGCTTGGTCGGATACGTCCGTAAAGATGCTTTCCATTTCTGTCCCGTCATAATTGGCTCTGCGGACAGCATAATTGCTTTCATCTTCCGCATCCGCTATCCAGTACACCTTGCCTGTGTCCCCATCCAAGGCGCCAGAAAAAGGACCATAATCCTCATCGACAGAAGCATTGCCAAACAGCGTATCCATCTCAAAATCAAGCAAATCCATACTTTGAATCGAATTTTCGTCATAGTTTGCCCAGTAGATCTTGTCAAACATATTCGGCAAACCGCCGTTGGCGGATGCCACAACCGGGCACAGCTGAACAAAAAGCAAAACGGTCAAAAAAGCTACTATTTGCGTGACTCTACTCTTTTTCCGCTTCATGATGGGAAATCACCGCAATCCTTCTTTATTTTTGGAAAAAGCTGCTGTGTGCGCACAAAATCGCTGAACGAACCGGGCGCACGCCAAAATCATCCGGCCTTCCTGTCTTCCTTTTTTGCAGGTTTACTCGTTTCTGGTCCCCTCTCGTAGGTGATCGCATTCGACATAAGACTCTGGCCCTAATTTTAAACAGGTCCGCTTACAAAACACTTACAAGCCCCTTGCGGACCAGTCTGGATGACTCATCCATTTTGCAAAAAAACTCCGGGCCGTCCCTTTCCATAAGGGAACAGCTCGGAGCTTTGACGTTATCCCGTGCCCGTCGATTAATCTTCCTTCCCGATCTCCCGAAGCAGCGGCTCCAGAAAAGCAGGCGGATCAACGCCGATTTCCCGCCGCAGGGCTTCTTTCATTTTCTTGCAATGCGTATAAAAGGCGGTTCTGTCCTTCCAGTGCAAATAGATACGGAGAAGCATTTCGTGAGCCCCTTCATCATAAGGCGCGACGGACAAAAAAAACTGCAGGAGGTCGTGAGCCAGCCTAAGCTCACCCGATTCCATATACGAGCGGGCCAATGTTTTGGACAGGTCCCGAAAGCCTTGTTCCGTCTGCTCCCTTGAGGCACCGCACCAGAAATAATCCTTGCTTCCGAATAACGGCCCTTGGTACAGCCGAAGAATGCGCTCCGCTTCGGAGAGCGAATGCATCATCCGCGCCGCGCCTTCCTTCCTCAATTCCTCAAAATGAACATAATCGCAGGCTTCCAGCAGCTGAAAACGATAAAAACCCTTTTTGGAGCTCAGCTGGAATAAGATTCCGTTCTCCAGCAGCGTTTTCTTCATGCGGAACACGGTGGTGTGCAGGTTTTGCTCCGCTTTGTGGGGATCGTGCTCCGGCCACAGGCTTTCGCAGATCAGCCATTTGGACACGCTGGTATCGCGGTGAACCAGAAAAAAAGCCAGCAGCTCCTCCGCCTTCGCTGTCGGAAAATGGATCGGGCCCGCATCACCGGAACGATGAACGTAAAAATGCCCGAAGCATTGAATCCGGGAACGGCCTTCAGTTTTTTGGGGGACAAACGGGGTTCGGCCTCTTCGCCGGAGGATTCGTTGGATGCTGGCAGCGAGAGAACCTTCATCAATCGGCTTCAGCAAGTAATCGGAGGCGTTCACCCGGAACGCCTCCAGCGCATATTGATCATGCGCCGTTATAAAAACGACTTCCAGGCTCTCCTCCATTCCGATTAAAGCGGAAGCCAGCTCCAGGCCGTTCATGCCGGGCATGTCGATGTCCACAAAAGCCGCATCCGCCCTCAGCCGGGGAAACTCGTTCAGCAGCTCGGAAGGCTTGGTAAACGCCCCGACAACTTCGACATCCTCCCGAGAATTCAAGATACGCTGAAGGCGCGTGACAGCCAATCGCTCATCGTCTACAATGACAACTTTCATGAAGATCCATCCTTTTCCGCTGCTGTCTTGCAGGGTTAGCTTTTGAAATGAAACCGGACCCTTGTCCATTTTCCTTCTTCACTGGCTACCTCCAAAGCTTCTCCGTAAAAATGCCCCAGTCTCCGATGGATATTGGCAAGTCCCACTCCCTGTCTTTCAGAAGACGCGCTCTCGCTGCTCCACAAGGCTTTTATCCGATTCTCGCTCATTCCGTACCCGTCATCCCATACTTCCACTTGAACCCCGGTGCCTGTCGATCGGATGGAGAGCCGGACCGTTCCGCCTTCTTCTTTTTTCATCACCCCGTGGCGAATGGCGTTTTCCACCAACGGCTGGATCGTGAGGGGCAGAATTTTTTTCATCAAAACGGCCGGATCGACATCGTACACAACGGCAAGCCGCTCTTCAAACCGTGCCCGCTCAATCTCCACATAGGCTTCAACCAGCTGCAGCTCATCCTGCAGCAGCACGAAGCTGTCCGGTCTCGGATCAAAGCTTCTTCTCAAATAATAGCTCAGGTGCGTGATCAGTTCCTCTGCACGGGCGCCGTCCGTCTGACATAAAGCGATAATGGAATTCAAGGAATTGAACAAAAAGTGCGGCTTGATCTGCGACTGGAGAAAATCCACCTCCGCCTTCAATGCGGCTTCGACGGACCGCTTCAGCCGGAGAAGCGTTTCGGTTCTGGCCCGAACCTCCGAGGTGCTGAACGGCTTGATGATAAAATCGTTCGCTCCGGCCTTAAAACCGGAAGCCATATCCTGGGCGGAGTAACGCGCCGTCAAAAAAACAACCGGAAGCTCAAACAGGGAATGCTGCTTGCGAATCTGCCGGCACACTTCAAAGCCCGACATTTTCGGCATCATGATATCCAAAAGGACCAGGTCGATATCGGTGCGCGTTTTCAGCAGCTCCAAAGCTTCCATTCCGTTCGTCGCCCAAATTACCCGGTACGACTCATTGGCGAACACTCCGGAAAGCACCTGGAGATTGGCGGGCTCGTCATCGACGGCCAGCAGCGTGAAGAGGGCTTTTTTGCGATGGGAGGCTTCCGCCCGGCTCCATTCCGCTTGCATCGTCTCATATCCTTCCGCTCCCGCGGCGGCCTCCGGAAGCGAAGCCGAAAGCGAGGCTTCCTCCGCCATCGGGAGCGTAAAAGCCATACAGGTTCCCCGGTCCGGCTCGGACCATTCGACCGCAATGTCCCCGTTCATCAGGTGCAGCAATTTTCGGCAAATAAACAGGCCCAAGCCGGTTCCTCCGTACTCCTGCGGAGAGTGGGCCTGCTCGAAGGGCTCAAACACGGTTGCCCAAACGGAGGGAGCCATCCCCGCTCCGGTGTCCTCGACCCGGATGATCACCCGCCCCTCCGCTGCCTGCGCGGAAATCGCAATCGTTCCTTCCTGCGTAAACTTGGCCGCGTTTCCTACCAGGTTATGGAGGATCTGCTTTAACCGGTTTTCATCGGCATAAACGAGGGGCAGCCCGTCGGGAACGGCATTGACGAGCTTAATTCTTTTGCCTGTGAGTACATGTCGAAATAAATCAAACACAAGGGAGACGGTGACCCGGACATCAACCCCGGTGAGGTGAACGGTCAGCTCGTCCCGCTTGATTTTATCCAGATCGAGAATGTCGTGAACCAGTGCAGACAGCCTTCTGGACGTATCCCGGATCAGGGAGAGGTTCTGGACGTGGTCAGGGGGCAGTTCATTCCCCGGCGACTCCAGCATGGATTGGGACAGATTGAGGATGCCATGCAGCGGGGTTTGAAACTCATGCGACGTATGAAGCAGGAACTCGTCCTTCTGTTTGTCCGCTTGCCGCAGCTTGACCGACATGCTCTCGATGGTCTTGTATGCTTCCGAATAGCGGTACGACAGAATCATCGAGACCAGAAAACAAAAGCCGAGGATGGCGTAATACCCCAAGGTGTAATGAAGCGTGATGCTGCTTAAATAGAGCGCGTAATCGGTAAGTCCGACAATGTAACCGGTTAAAGCCAAGATGAAGAGACCGAGGGTTCTTTTGCTGAAGTCCCCGTACCGCCCCTTCCGGAAGGAATGAACCAGCAGGCTCAAAATCATGACGTAAACCGCCATCTGCACGCAGCTGAAAAACAGATTGAACCGCGAATACCATTGAAACGAAGTGAGAAAAACAAAGCCGATATAGAACCCCGTGCCATAGACCACCGACCGGACCAGCCATCGGGGGATCAAGCCTTTGCACATCGTTTTGATAAACATGACCATCGTGATCAGGGAGAGGTATAAAGAGACCGCCTGAATCTTGTAGTACATTTCTCGTGGCAAGGTCACATGCTCCATCAGCATCCGATCGCCGTTGCTCGCAAAAGACCACGCGATGATCATGCAGCTTAAACCGAAATAGAGCAGGCCTTTTTCCTCTCTACGGATCATAAAGACGCCGAGCTGATAACAGCCGAGCATGAGAAGAGAAACGATCAGAATCAGATTGAGGACGGCCGTATGGACATTCGCCGAATAGATCCCCTGGGCGCTCCCGAAATAAAGGCTGTACGGAATCCCGCCCTGGGAATTTTCATAATTGGCCGCATGAATCAAAATGTCCGCCGTATCCCCCTGCACGGAAAAAAAGGCGTTGTACGGTTTGTTTTCATACGTATAGGCGCTTGAGGCCAGGGCAGGCTCCCCGCTTCCGCCGACTTTGCTGCCGTTCACGTAGATCTCGCTGGCCATCCGGATGTTGGAGATCCGCAGCCCATAGGTCATGGACGAAGGCTTCAGCTTGACCTTCAGGCGGTAGGTCGCCGCCCCCTTGGTATGGGGGGTACCGTCTTCCCCGGTATGCTTCCAGAAGCCCGGAACCGTCATATATTGCGGGGATGTTGGGCTCGATGAAGTCCCCGGTTCCGCACCCGGCTCCAGCAGACGGTTCCAGTAAAACTCCCATTGCCCGTCCAGCGAAACCACCTGATTGCTTTGAAAGTCCCATGCGGACAGGTCCAAAAAGCCATCCGTCGCCGGAGCCGGACTGGCCGTCTTGTTATCGGTCGCTTTCACCAGGCCAAACAACAACAGGAAGCATCCAAGCCCCACGGCCATCAGGGCCATTAGCGTTCTTTTCATCCAAAGGTCTACTCCATTTCTCAGCCTTGAGGAAAGACGCAGGAGCGCCTTTTCTCACATTATACCAACATATTCGACAAAAATAGACAAGGAACCTGTATAAGTTCGAGAAATAAAAAAACGCCTTTCGGCGCTGAAATCGTTTTTCGTTCCTCCTGCCTCCTTCTCTGTTACAATGAACCAATCGCGGCCGCCAGCCCTTGCGGATTTTCCCGCACCAGGGATGAAAGCCGCGCATCCGCGCCTAATGGGCCGCGCGATTCACGTGCTCAACCTCCGGCTGCGGCAAGCAAACGGGTATAATACGCGGCGCTCTCCACCATGGGAGTGCAATTCGTATGATCGCCCGAAAGCCCGATCTCAAAAACAAACGCATGGTTTCGAGTATAGGGGAGAACCATCGCCCAGTCGATGGCACCTTGTCCAAGCGGCAAAGAATCATGGGTCTTGCCAAGCGAGTCAACCAGATGAAAATACCGGACAAAGGGCGCCGTGCTCTCCAGAACGCGCTTCAGCTCTCGATTATCGCCGCGAAGGGAAATAAAAGCATGGGAAACATCCATGTTCAGGGGCAGGTTCAAAGGCGCGATCAACTCTTCGATCAGATAAGGATTGCGATAGGAAAAAAGGCCCTCAATCGTATTTTCCCAAAGGAAGAGATCGGGACCAAAGCTCAAAACTTCTTCGATGTTGTCTTTCATCCTTCTCGTTTCCGGAACGCTGATTTGTGCCGAGCTCTCGGTTCCCGCGTAATGGGCATGGATGACACATTGGATGTTTTGCGCCCGGCAGATCGCCGCCAGTTGTTTGGAGGATTGCCAATAGTAGCTTCGAACCTCCGGATCGGAGGACAAAATATCCAGATAGGCACCGTTGATTTTGGTCGGATGGTGAAGAAACACGTTCACGCCCCGTTCCTGGAATAATTCAATGACTTCCATCAATCGCGAAGGATCGGTAAGATCCGCCGCCTCCAGGTAAAGCTCTATGATTTCCGGATGATACTGCAGCCTGTTCTCAATCGCTTTGGCGGACAGGCTGGTTTTTAACCGGATGTAGTTCATCGGTCGGTCACCTCGATTCTGCGGCTTTGCCTAGAGTTGTAATGACTTTTAGCTTCTTGACATCAACTTCAATTAACGAAAAAGAACAGCACGATTTGCCAGGCTGTTCTCTATATCCAGTAATTTCCGCTCAACCCATTTGGTTATTATAACACACACGCGCCTCTCTCCGTTGCGCAACAGGGTTCGCAGCCGCATTCAAAAAAGGGCAACATTCCGGATCTGAATCGTGCCTGAATATTGTTTATAAACAAGGTATGTCATGTGAGTTAGATTGACCAGCCCTAACCCTCTCTCCTCTTCAATCCCATAAGTATTGGAGCCTAAGTCACCGTTTAGTCTTGCTCCGTCAAAATAGATCCGTTCCACCGGGGTATGACCATGAACGACAGGCTTGGATTGAGTTAAGGCAAACAGGCTCTCTTTCGGGACACTGTAAAAATCCGATTCCGACATCCACAGAATGTTCCTGCTCTGGTTGATCAGCGGTTCCCATGGATTTAGCCCTGCATGCGTATAAACATATTCTTCATCCTCATATACCAGCGGCCGATTGCTTAGCCATTCGATGTACTCCTCCATTTCGGGTTTAGCAAATGACCGCTCGAAGTTTTTTAAGGTTTCACGCCCGCCATGACGAAGCCAAAGTTTATCTCCAGTCAAGTGATAGTCTCTGACCATCTCTTCATGGTTTCCCATCAATACATGAACGTTATTCGGATATGCATCCGCCAGTTCCTTCAACACCCGAATGACTCTGGCACTATCCTTTCCCCGATTGATCAGATCTCCGCCAATAACGAGCTGATCTTTGGAAAAATCAATTCGGGTTTGCTGGAGCAATCGTTCCATCCCCACGTAGTCCCCATGAATATCTGTCATAAAAAACTTCAAGCTGCCTTCCCCCTATTGGCAATTCAGGATCATTTCATTTCACACGAGCTCCAACAACCCCATTTCGAGACAAGTCGCTATAGATAATACTTTCTCGCTTGAAGCAAACCGTATTTGCATCGTTTCATCCGTAACCGTAGTAATGGTACCCGTCCCAAACACCCTATGTTTAACAATATTCCCCCGCGTCAACTCTTCTTTATCTCGAATGGCGTTTGGATTATGGGGAATCCCGACACTCCTCTTCATCGTTCCACTTTTACTTTCTCCTTCACTTCTGATGATTCGGGCAGCTGCCGTTGATTTCATCCCTTCATTTTTGATCTGATTGTTAGTCCTTTGCTCTTGCTTCGGCGGATTCATTATGGTCCGAACAGCTGTTACAAACCTCGACTCCCTTACCTTCTCCCCATCTCTCTCACGATAAACCAGGAGTTCCAAATCCTTTTTTGCCCTTGTCATACCAACATAAAAGAGACGTGTCGCTTCCTCCATTAAATCAACACTTCCGAAATCATCCGTCGAGGGGATAATCCCTTCAACCAGGTCAATCATGTACACCCTTTCAAACTCTAATCCCTTGGAGCTGTGCATGGTAGAGAAGGTTACTGCATTTTGTCCTTTTCTGGATTTGGCTGTCTTCAGCACGGCCTCCAAGTGCTTCAAGCGACTCGCAAAAGACTCCATCGTGTCAAGACCCGCTGCGATCTCTTCCAAAGTGTTCAAAATACCGAGCAGGTATTCCTTACGAAAACCGAGCCGATCACACATTTTCTCAAGTGCTTTCTCATAACCAAGCCGATCTCGTATGACACGTATAGCAGGAAGCGGCGGCATCCCTTTCATTTGCTGAAATGTCTCTTTGCAATCCTTTAGCTGCTTCTGTTGATAATCCTGTAGTGGTACCCGATTCAGCAAATTATCAAAAACGGACTCGTTGTTGTCTATTTCAAGCAATGCCGCCATCTGTTGTTTGCTTATGTATCCCTTGAATTTCAAATGGATCTTCTCCAATAGTTCCGGACGCTTGTCTGTAAACGTCATTCGCATGAAATTGAGAATGTCTTCCACAACCCAATGCGAAAAGAAGCGATTGTCGGCATCTTTCATGTAAAATGGAATTCCCGCCCGATCGAATTCATTCATTAATGAAATGGATGAGGAGTTATTGCGATAGAGCACGGCAACTTCCGCAAGATTCCCGATCTTCTGGATTTCCTGAACCAAGAATTTCGCTTGATGGACATAATCAGCAAAACTTTTCATTTTGATCGGCTTGAACGAGGGGTTCTTTGTAAACATGTTCTTGTTGTAGCGATTTTTATTCCGCTTAATGAACTGGTTAGCAACCTCTACAATGTCTTTTGTAGAACGGTAATTTTGCTCCATAAACAAAGTGACCGCATTCGGATATGTCTTCTTAAAATGGAGCAAATAAGTTGGTTCCGCACCTCTCCAGCTATACAAGCTTTGATCGTCATCCGCAACCACACAAAGGTTTTGATGTTTTTGCACCAGCATTTCAATGATCGCATGTTGAACCATAGAGGTATCCTGACTCTCGTCTGTCAGGACGTAATCATATTTTTGTTGATAGTTTTGAAGGAGTCCGATATCTCGCTCTAGGACCTTTACGCAAATGGTCAGCATGTCATCGAAATCGATAAGCAGCTTGCTGTATCCCGATTGTTTGTATGTCTCGTATTCGCGCAGGATCTGTTCGGCTTCTGGCACATCAACTTTCACCATGCACCACTTTTCGGGCGGGATCATTTTGTTTTTGATGAAACTGATGTAGGTCGTAAGTTCATCCAATTGTTCATCCGTAATGTTCTCGCCGACAATTTCTTTAAAGAGCCTTCGCAATATGAACTTCTTGTGTAGCGGCGGAGTCCTTGAATCAGCGGATTCCTGTACCTCCAAGTCGACTTCACCCTCGATAAGTTGGAAAGGGGTTTTGGTGGCACGCAAATGTTCTCGAACAACCTCAAACGCAAAGCTATGGATGGTGGAAAAATCGACAGGAGGAAGCTGAGGAAAAAATCGTTTGAACCGTTCCGACATATCGCTGGCCGAGGCGCGACTAAAGGTAACAGCCTTTATACGATCGGGACGAATCCCCTTTTCCTCAATAAGATAACCAATTCGCATGATGATCGTCGTTGTCTTGCCCGAACCAGGAGAAGCCAGCAAAAGCAGCGGTCCCTCTGTCTGGAGAACCGCTTTCTTCTGAACACGATTTAATTCAACGCCCAATTCTTTTTTCTGTCGAGTGAAGAAATCTTCAGTATTGCTCATACCCTATTTACCCTTTCAAGCGGCTCCACGTGCCCTGATAGTCTATCACGGATGATGATTCTATTGAAACTTGGTAGAGTTATCGTGAATCGAATGAACAGCCTGCAGTTTACAACGATTGGTTCGGTCCTGGATTTGAACATGGTTCCTGCCCGGAGTTTCTCAATTCAGGGAAGAAATAATCTACTAACGCTTCGTACCGATCCTGCGCCGACCTGCAGGTTTCCAGCAAGTATCCCTTCTCCGAACGGTACTCCTTCAGGCCGCGGTAATAAAACAACTTATGCTCATGGTCAATGATGAACGGCGTAATGTTATGCTGTAGGCATTCCTTAAACATGATAATCCTGCCAACCCGGCCATTGCCGTCCTGGAACGGATGAATACTCTCAAATTCGTGATGAAAATCCATAATGTCCTCCAGCGATATATGGGACCTTTGATGATACGCGGCTAATAGCTTACCCATCACGGCTGCCACTTTTCCTGGGGCGGTTGTTTTCATATCCCCAACCACATTGGGCCTTGCTTTATAATCGCCTACCCGAAACCATTCTTTTCTCTCATCGGAAGTGTTCCTCTTTAGAATGCGGTGAAATTCCTTGACCATATCTTCAGACAGACTCTCCTGTGCATGTGCTAGCATATGGTCAAAGCAGACAAAATGGTTTACCGTCTCCATAATGTCATCAACATTTGCCGTTTCTTCCGGGTCCACATGCAGCGTATTCGTCTCAAAAATATAACGAGTCTGATCCTCTGACAGCTTGCTGCCCTCAATCCGGTTGGAATTATACGCAAGCTTAATTTGGGTCTGATGATACAGCCCCCCTTTAAGCCCCATTCTCATTTCTTCCTGCAAAAGCTTTAACAACGTTTGGTTGGCCATTAGCTTTCTCCTAATCGTTCGCAAGAGATTCTTAATTTGAGAATCAGAACTGATCCAGCCTATTACTATCATTATAGCATTCTGGCATGCAAAATATGCAGCTGCGCCACTTCATTCTTCATCTATTCGGAGCCGTAATCGTAGCCCCGATTGTTGTCTCTCGCCACAATACAAAAAAACTCCGCCGCGGAGGGGAGTCTATAAAATCATCATAATCAATTGCTTCTTCCGCTGCGTTTCCAGTAAACATTCTCGCGCTTGTGCTTAATGCCATAGATCCATACTTTTGCCGAATCTTCATCAACCTCAAACACCAGAATGACCTGATAAAGTCCAAGCCTCGCCCAAAGTCCACGAAGTTTACCGTTTTTGATCTGCTTGGCAGTAAGCGTAGGGGTATACTGTAACCGATCAAACGAATCCAGGTAAATGCGCTCCTTCACTTCTGGTGGATAGGCAAGTATCCCGCTTAATTCATCAATAGCGGATTGCGTCCAATATACGCTATATATTCTGTCCATGTTCGAATTCCCTTATCTTTTCCTGCAAATATTCGAGCCCGGTTTCCTTTCCATAAATATGCCCTTGTTCACGGTCCTCGCGGCTACGCTGTACCTGGTGGATCAAATCCGAATCGTTTTCTAGAAACGAAAAATCCGGTTGATCCTGATCTGATTTTTCGCGTTTCATGTTCAAATATCCAATGAAATCATACACCTGGAGCGCATCTTGCTCCGGTATTTGATCAATCAGCCTTTTCAATTCTTCCCGGTTTATCCCCATCCTCTTCAACTCCTTAATTTGTAATCCCGTAGGGGAACTTTTAGTTCATTATATCATAAACGGGCATCGACAATGCATTCATGGGAATTAGGCCAAATACACATGTTCATTATGCCATAAAAGAAACTGAGCGGATGGTCGTTCCTGTTGCTCTTGCGGCATTTCGGCCAACTTCTTACCATGATACGCATAATACTCTTTTCCGTTACCATAGTCCTTTTTAATCCGTTTGCTTACTTCAATTTGAAGATCCTCATTGATCGTGAGATAGCCCCGGTCAAACAAGGTGTGCATATCCTTCCTCAACAAAAGACCGTTGCTCGTCACATTCGGTCCGTTTTGAGAAAACGGCTTAATATGTGCTGCTTCCAAAACCGGGAGTGTTTTCTCGCCAGTAATGGCGCACCGGCGATGATAAGCTTCCGTGACCAAGACTTTAAATGCTCCTTGCCCTAATCTCGGAAAAACCGTTTGAGCCGATCCATATCGCCTTGCTTCACTTTCATCTGCCACAAGCTCAGACATACTCAATAACTGATACTGAAGCACAGACTGAACCCGCATATAGAGTTGCTGCCCTAATTCAGTCTCCGTATCGTATGTCTTTCCCTGTACAATATTCGGCTTCCAATCCTCGGGAACTGGAATCCAGTCCTTTTTCTCGAAGAAAAACGGCGTGGTGAGAATGATACAACCGATAGTTGGATCAGGTTCAGTGCGATGATCCGTTTTTCTGTATTTGTAAATGGCATTTCTGAAGCTCAGATAATCCCTTGTGCCATTTTTATTGCCAAAGGCCTCCCAGGCTAACGATATAGGCAAAAAAGAATGGCGGACATAAACACCGCCGCCAACAATATAATTTAGCGGACTATGCAATTTGAACAGAAAAAGTGCATTGGGTGGTATAGCTTTAAAAGCTTGCTTCCCACCTGGTTGCCAAAAGTTCAGTTCATCTGGTTTCTCAGCAGCCAAATATTGAAACCAATTATGGTCAGTTACTCCAATATAGATTTTCACATCGCATTCACTCCTAGCAAACAGGCTCGACTAACAAAATGTAGTAGTTCTGTCTAAAATGATTCGCGAGCAGATCTTGACTAATAAGTTCCAGCATCAATAAAAAGGAATGTTTTTCCTATTATTATTAGAACACTATATTTCAGATTTTGCTTTAATGGACTCAATTTAGTTCGAGCGCTACATAATCAAAAGACTTTTATAAGACTCCAGCTACTAACATTGTAAAATAAAACCCACAACTAAGAAACAGAGATTCAAAGAAAAATGTATCCATAAGATACCATTTTTCTTTAAATCTCTGTTAACCAAAGACATTATACATAATTTTCATCATTTCCAATTCTATTATTAATTAAAGTTTCCAACTTTTCTAACTCAGCCTCGATAAAATTTAGGTGATGCTGAGAAGTTAAATGCAGTATCTCAAACTGCTTAACTGCTATTTTTTGTAATAATAATTCTTTTCCTTTTAAACTGCCTAAACCGACATTTAACTCAAATTCTTTTAATTTTATATCAAAGTTTTGAACACGCTGTTGAGCCTCACTTTTTAATTTGATCAAATCTTCTCTCCACAAGTTTAATAATCCCCTTACCGTTCTCAGTTTGATTAGATTCTACAACCATTTCTGCCGGTCACAATCGGCTGCCTTGGGCACCATCAGTCAAAGGAGAGAAGAGCGACATTAAGCTTCACGTGTCTTTGTTGACCGAGACTGGCGAGCTCCACCGGGTAACGGAATCGACGGGAAAGCAGCACGACTCGACCCTGTGCAGTGTGGTAACAGACGCGCGCTTCATTTTGGTTGCGGATCGTGCCTACGGGAAGCATAACCAGTTTGATGCCTACATGGAGCAGGAGCAACGCCAGTATTTTGTCATCCGGTTGCGAAACAACACGGTCCTGCATCAGCCTGTTTATCGTGAACGAAAACGTCTCTATGCCCATACGATTGAGCAAGATTTGACCTGCCAACTCGGAACAAAAGCGTCCTTGACCCGATATCGATTTCGGGTCGTAAAGCTGAAGGATCCCCAAGGCAACCCCGTTGTTCTGGCGACCAACTTACACCGACCCTCGGCGGAGAAAATTGCAGAAATCTACCGACAACGCTGGCAAATCGAAGTGTTTTTTCGATGGATTAAACAGCATTTAAATGTGCCGAAACTTTTTGGAACAACACCGAATGCCGTTTTCGGACAATTATACACCGCATTAATTGTGTACGTGCTGCTTCAGTACGTGTACATGCAGGGAAATTGTCAGGTTCACCCAAGTGCTCGATTATCTTTTGCAGAGTTTGACCGACTGATTAGCTTGGCAGCCTTGCCTCCCGAATGGGTGGTTTATTTGGCTCTTCATTTAGCATTGCCATAATCCAGTTTCCGGTAAATCAACAGGCGTATGTAAATCTACTTTTTGAACGGTCTCATTTCGTCTAAATAGCTTTATGAACTATGTCTATAAGAGAGTCGATTGTTCTCTCCATTTCTTTTCTGGTCTCATCCAAGTCTACAACTCTATAATGCCCTATTTCATTCCGCAGCTTAGTGTAAATTGTTTCTTTAATATGAGTTGTTTTATCTTTTTTCAGCCGTGGACCATCAAGATACTGTGAAGCGATTTCACCTATAGCTTCAATTATAAACTTATCCACATATTCCTGCTTTTCAATTCCATTATCATCCTTAGTGCAGTATAAAAGAATTAAACAAAGTAACATAAACTTCGCAGTAACATCCCTATTTGACAACGCAACTCTAAATAAGTTTTTAGCAATATTTTCGGACGACGTAGGAGGTGCTTTTACAATATTGCTCAATGATTGAATCAATTCTTGTTTCTCATCTAATTTTAAAATGTCATCCATAGGTCTTCTAACTGTTAAACTCGAAACTAGAATAGCCTCACCTTTATTAAAAATTTTATACTCTACTAAGTATACATTACCAGCATATAACTTATATTTAGTCGAGAGTTCAATAATGATGTTATTCAAGCTCGTTTGTACAGCCTTCTCCGCTTCTTCCAGACTATTTACATCTGACAGAGAAAACTCAATAAACAAAGCGTAAAGGGGATTGCTTTCTTTACAAATTTTAAGTTTAACCTCTTTTAGCTTTTTACCACCAATCTGGATTATTGTTTCATCTTCAAAAAGGTATTTATCAATTTCAACATAGTAGCGTAATGTACTCAAGTCAGACATCAAAATCACGCCCTTCTCCATGTCTAATATTCGAGTTTCGCTTCACTCCAATTGCAGCCCGCCTTGTTTCTGCCGCTCGATCATCCCCAGGTAGCGGTCAAGCCGCCTTTCCTCCAGGGTGGCGATCATGTCGGCAAAGGGCTTCAAGTCCCGATGCACAGCGTAGGCTTCCAGCGCGTTGAAATAATCCAGCCGGGCCTCCTTGGCAATGGAGACGGGCAGAAAACCATGGGCCATCAATTGGTAGTTCATGATGAGCCGCGAGGTTCTGCCGTTGCCGTCGGCAAACGGGTGAATGCGGACAAACTCCGCGTGGGTCCATGCTGCAAGCTCAATGGCGTTGGTGGCATCTTTCTCTGGCAGATCAGCATAGAAGTTCTTTACCTGACGGTACATCTCATTCGGTGCAGGCGGCGTATGAGCGGCGCCTGAAATATATACTTCCACATTTCGGTAGATGCCGCCCACCATAATGTTCTCCATCAGGATGGCGTGAATATCTTTAATGATGATTTCATCCAGCGGCAAGCCCTGGGCAATGCAAGCTTTCACATGCTGGTAAGCCTTATTGTGGTTAATGACCTCATAAATCTCCCGCAGCTTCTTGCCGCCTACGGACAACCCTTCCTCCAAAACCACCTTGGTTTCCAGAAGCGTCAGGGTGTTTCCTTCAATGGCTGTGGAGTTATGCGTATACTCCAGTTCGAACGCTTGCACATAGCTTTTGACGGTAATCTCCGGGAGTGTATCTTTAGCCTGCTCGTATAAGGCTCTTTTGCGCAGCAATTCTGGGTAATCCACACTGCTCACTCCTTCCTCTTGTTTCATTACCGCATGTTCTGTTCTGGATGTCAATTGAAATGTAGACAAGAAAACCGCCATTAGAAGCCCGCGGATTTCCGCCCTAATAACCCTGTAAATATCTTGAATAAACACCCTGTTTTGTGTCATTAAAGAAGTCCATCCATGGAAAGGGCACTTTTGGGCCCAAAATCCGCCAACCAAATAATGTAAACAAAAATCAACATGCAGTGTGGTATACTCTTTGAAAACCACTACATATTGTGGTTTTTACCCTTTTCCGATAAAGTCCATCCGAGTTACGCACTCCACGTGAACCGTATGCGGAAACATATCCACCGGCTGAACCTCCACCGTCCGATACCCGCCATCCTCCAGCACACGCAGGTCGCGGGCGAGGGTGGCCGGGTTGCACGAGACGTACACGATGCGCTCGGGGCGCATGGCGAGCATCGTGTCGAGCAGGGCCGGATCGCAGCCTTTGCGCGGCGGGTCGACGACGATGACGTCGGGGGCGATGCCGTCGGCGCGCCAGGCGGGGATGACTTCTTCGGCTTTGCCGACGGCGAAGTCGACGTTGGTCAGGCCGTTTAGCTCGGCGTTGCGGCGGGCGTCGGCGATGGCTTCCGGCACGATTTCGACGCCGTAGACGCGGCCGGCGTGCCGGGCCAGGAAAAGCGAGATCGTGCCGATGCCGCAGTAGGCGTCGATCACGGTTTCGCCTCCGGTCAGGGCGGCGTACTCGAGCGCTTTTTGGTACAGAACTTCGGTTTGCACCGGGTTGACTTGATAGAACGAACGCGCCGAGATCGCGAACTTTACGTCTCCGATGGAGTCGTAAATGACTTCATCGCCCCACACGGTTTCCGTCCGGTCCCCGAAGATGACATTGGTTTGCCGGGCGTTGTAGTTGACGCCGATGCTTTTAATGGCCGGCACCGCCGCACGAATGGCTTCCACCAGCTTGTCCTGCTGCGGAAGCCGGTCGCCGTTGATGACCAAAACGGCCATCATGTCGCCGGTGCGGAAGCCCATTTTGACAACGACATGGCGGAGCAGTCCGCGTCCCGTTTCTTCATTATAGGCGGTGATGCCGAGACCGGATGCGGCCGCCTTTATCTTTCGCACCACATCGTCGTTTGCTTCGTGCTGGATCAGGCAGGCGTCCATGTCGATGATGCGGTGCGTGCCCTGCGCGTAGAAGCCGCCGACCAGGCCGCCTTCATTCTCCCCGATCGGAACTTGTGCTTTGTTGCGGTACTGCCAGGGCTTGTCCATGCCGATGACCGGATGGACAGGGATGGCCGGGCGGCTTTCGCTCCCTAAGGCGGCGCGTCCGCTGGCCGGTTGAACCGGCAAAGTGGCCTTCCCTGCCTCGCTGGCCTGCTCCGTCCCTTTTTCCTCTGCCTCTCTGGCCTGCTCCGTCCCTTTTTCCCCTGCCTTTCCGGCATGCTCCGTCCCCTTGTCGCCTGCCAAGCCGCTCTCTACTTCCGCCTCCGCCAGCCGCGTCGGCAGCTTGCCGATCCGCTCCAGCGCGTCGATCACCATCTGCCGCTTGTGCCGAAGCTGTGCCTCGTAACTCAAATGCTGGAGCTGGCAGCCGCCGCATTGATCGTAAATCGGGCAGGGGGCGGCGATCCGGTCGCCGCTCGTTTCCAGTACCTCCAGCAGCTTTCCGTAGCCGTACTGCTTTTTGACCTTGAGGACCTTCGCTTTTACCCGCTCGCCGGGAAGCGTGCCCGGGATGAACAGCGTGTAGCCGCTCACCCGGCCGACGCCTTCGCCTTCATGGCCGAGCCCCACGATGTCTGCAACGACCTGGTCGTTTTTGGCGACGGGCAGGTCCTTTTCCCACGCGGCGCTTTCTTTTGGTTGATGTTTGCTGGTTTGCCTCGTTTTTTTCATTCGCGGACCCACCTGGCCTTTCGTTTGCATTCCCGGGAAAAACGAAACGGGAGCCGCTTTCGCCCCCGACAGTCTCTCCTTTTTTCACCCGACTCTATCGCTTGAACCCCTTGCAAGGCATCTCTTTTATCAGTTTTATGGCTTGAGGGCCGATCGGACACCTTTTCGATTCTGCTATTATGCCGGCACCGGTTGACGCGGTGTATTTTTTCATCCTGAACCGTTTTCTATATAAGTTGAGTTCCTCAAACGTCCCTCACCCCCCGTCCCTCACTGCAAAACCGAATTCGGCTTCGCCTTTGACTTGTACGAGTATTCCCCGTTTTCGCTGGCGAAAACCTCCAGGTGCGAGGGGAGCAGGGAAATTTCGCAGGGCAGCGTGCCACCGTATTCGCCGTCCAGGTTCAGCTGGACGTAGTCGTTTGAGGTTACCTTCACGTAGGAGGTCGTCACGTAGCGGATGTGCGGGTCGCTCATGTGCTCGCCGCGCATGGCGGCGGTGGCGAGGCGGATGAACTCCGGCAGGTTGCATTTGCGCACGATCACCAGATCGAGCTTGCCGTCGTGCAGGTTGGCGTCCGGCGCGAGCTTTTCGAAGCCGCCGACCGAGTTGCTGTTGGCCGCGAGGAAGAGCATAATGTCTTCGTCAAACGTCTCTTCGTCCGTCTCGATCGTCACCTGGATCGGGCGCAGCCAGGCGAGCTTTTCCAAGCCTTTGACGTAATAGGCCAGCTGGCCGATCAGCGTCTTGAGACGGCTCGGCACCTCATAGGTCAGCTCCGTGAGCGAACCCCCGCCCGCAATGTTGATAAAATACTTCTGGTTGATCTTCCCGATATCGATCGGCACCGTCTGCTGCTGCAAAATCAGATCGCAGGCCGCCTCGTGGTTGCGGGGAATGCCCATCGCCCGGGCAAAATCGTTCGTCGTCCCGAGCGGCAAAATGCCCAGCTTCGGGCGCACCGGATGCTCCGCCAGCCCGTTGATCACCTCGTTTAATGTGCCGTCTCCGCCGGCTGCGATGACGATGTCAAAGTCCCGGTGAACGGCTTCGCGCGCCGCCAGCACCGCGTCCCCTTCTCCGATCGTCGCGTGCGTGGACGTCTCCAGTCCGCCCCGCTCCAGCCGCTGCAGAATGTCCGGCAGCTTCCGGCGCATTTCCTCCCGGCCCGAGGTCGGGTTATAAATCAATCGTGCTCGCTTTGCCATCTATGACCACCCTATAATCAGGTTTCATTCCATTTTATTCGCATCGGCGTCCGCCTTATTCCGCAGCCGCAGCGCTTCCTGTTTGATCCACTCCGGCAAAAGAGGGTGCGGCAGCAGCGCTTTTCCGCTGTACCGGCAGGAAATGCCCTTCAGGCGGGAGGGAATGACCGTCTCCGTAAAAAAGCCCTCGCTCAGAAAAAGCGGCACCACCAGCGGCTCCCGGTCCGGGCGGCGCAAAGCGGCTTCCCGCACCTTGCGGGCAAGCTCTTCCTTGTCAGGGTTGAGGAGCGCCGTTACCGCCTCGGGGTAAGCGGTCCGCTCCAAAATCCGGCGCGCCAGCGAGTCCAGCGTGCGCCGATAGCAGGCTTCGAGCGCCGGGTCCGAGCTTCCATGGCCGACAAATACCGGGAGCTCCCGTTCCGCATCGTTCGACAGCTCCAGAAGCTTGTCACCGAGCATGCAGGCGACGAGCGGGTCGTCGTCCAGCGGCCTTCCATAGTACACGTTCGCCGTTCGCGGGATGGCTTCTTCTCCGGCTCCAAGCATGGCGGCAATTTCGCCGACATGCCCGCTTCCTTCCGAGATGAACAGCGGGATTGCCAAAATATCCGTTACGCCCCGGCCCTCCAGCTCCCGAATGCCGTCCAGGATCAACCGCCCGGGAACATTCTCCAGAAAGCAGGAAAAAACCGGGATTCCATCGGGAAGAAGGACCCCGGCCGCCGCATCGTCCACCAGCCGCACCCAGTCCGGGTTTTGCGAGCCGTGGCTGATCACCAGTACGCCGTATTTATGCATCGCTCAGAAGCTCCCCCAAAGGAATCAGATACCTTACATGCTACTGATTCCCCGGGAAATTGTCAATTCGTCCCTGGCTCCAAAAAAGGCGTTTCCTTCCGGTGCCAAAGAGCTATCGCTCGCTGGACCAGCCGGGAATCCCCCGGTGGAAGCTGCCCTCCGGAATTACCGGTCGAGCCGCTCCAGCGCCAGCTTGTAGCCGTCGTTGCCATAGTTCAGGCAGCGCTTCACGCGGGAGATCGTCGCCGTGCTCGCGCCCGTCTCCGCTTCAATCTGGTTGTACGTGTTGCCCTTGCGCAGCATTCGCGCCACTTCCAGGCGCTGGGCGAGCGACTGGATTTCGTTCACCGTGCACAAATCATCAAAAAACGTGTAGCATTCCTCGCTATCCTTTAAGGTCAGGATCGCCTCAAATAATTGATCGATCGACTTGTCGTTTAGTTTTTTAAGCTGCATCGTCTGCGGTCTCCTTCGGATTCGGTTCCTGGAATCGAAAAACGGGATGATGAAAAGGTAGGCGTGCGGCCTTTTGTTCCGAATACCGATATCATTCGCTGCGGGAAGGGCGAATTCCTGCCCGGCCGTTTCAAACGGTGAAATTTTTCAGCGTTAGCGCACTAAATCCGCAAAAGCGAACAAAAGCGGGACATTCGTCCATACCAAACGTTTGCCTACTTCATAGATTATAACCAAAACACCCACAAAAGGAAAAGGGCGTGAGCCAGTGACAACGGATCAAAACAGACCGGCAGCTTACTCGGTCGTTCCATATCAGCCGCATTCCGCCGGAGCTGTACAGCAAGCCGCCATCTCCTCCCACCGCGTTCCCCGAGGAACCCGCGCCGCGGCGGATCGAAGCCTGGCGCCGGGAGGAGGCTTCGGCAGCGGCTTCCCGGGGGGCGGCGCAGGCGGCGGGTTTCCTCCCGGCGGCGGCAGCTTTTTGCCGGGCGCGTTTGGCCCCGGCGCAGGAGCGCCCCTTCCGCCCGGAGCGGGCGGGGGCTTTGGCGCGGGCGGAGGCTTCGGCCCGCCCGGCGGGCTGGCCGGGCCTCCGGCGCTGCCCGGCGGCGGAGCGGGCGGAGGCGGAGGAGGCGGCTTGCTCGGCGGCCTCTTGGGCGGCGGCGGTCGTCCGCCATTCGGAGCCGGCGGCGCGGGCGGCCGGCCCGGCGGGCTGCTCGGCGGCCTCCTTGGCGGTGGCGGGTCGGGCGGCGCAGGCGGCGGCTTCAACCTCAACCAGATCAAATCGGTGGTGGATCAGCTTGGCGGCATTCAGGGCGTCATCGGCACGATCAGCAAGGTGCAAAAATTCATGTCCCAAATGCAGCAGGTCGCCCCGATGCTGAAGCTTCTCGTCGGCTCTCTCGGCAAGTCGAAGGATGCGGACGAGGAGGCGCCCATAAAGGCCAAACGCCGGCGCTCCGGCAAAGGCAAGCGGAAGACGGCACGCCGCGGCACCCGGCGCGGGAAGACCGGACGCAGCACGGCAGGCAAACGGCGGAGGTAACCCCTACCTCTGCCGTCTTCCAAAGCAACTCTTGCCGACGTAGGCAGGCCCGCCGATTGGCGGGCTTTTTTTGATTTTGCTACAATGGGCTTGAGAAATCGGGAAATCAACCGAGCGGAAAGGGTGACGCAGATGATCCGAGTTTATCCCGCAGACGAGCGTTACCGGGTCGACCGGGGCTGGCTCGTGAGCCGGCCGAGCTTTTCCTTTGGCGATTATTTCGACGCGGACAACACCGCCTTTGGCGTCATGCGCGTCTGCAATGACGATACCGTTGCGCCTGGACGCGGCTTTGGCCCGCATCCGCACAGCGACATGGAGGTGGTGTCCGTGCTGCTGCGCGGCGCCATCCGGCACGAGGACAGCCTCGGCCACACGGTGACGACCGGAAGCAGCGGCGTGCAGCGGATGACCGCCGGCAGCGGTATGATCCACGCCGAATACAACGCCTCCGATTCCGAAGAAATGGAGCTGCTCCAGCTCTGGTTTATGCCGAACGAACGCGGGCTGGAGCCTTCTTTCGAAACCTTCGATTACGATTCGTCCGCGATGATCGACCGCCTGCTGCCGGTTGTTTCCGGTTCGGAGCTCGAGGGGGTCCGCACGGCGTTTATTCACCAGGACATGACCCTCTACCTCAGCCGCCCGGGCAAGGACGCTTCGCTCGTATTCCGGCAGCAGCCGGGACGCCGCGTTTTTTTGTTCGTGATGGAAGGACGGGTGGCGGCCAACGGCATCCCGCTTGCCGCGAGGGATTCCGCCCGGATCACGGAGACGCCGGAGCTGACCCTGCGGGCCGAGGAGCCTTCCTATTTTATGCTGATCGACTTGCCCTAGCGCCTCATCCGAAAGGAGGGATTGACATGAAAGAAACGTTCATCGTCCGGCACGCCGTGGGCGGGCGCACTTTTCTCGACTCGGACAAGCAGCTTCTGGACTACCGGCTGGACGAAAAAGACGGCCGCTGGACCTTTACGGTGCACACGCCGTTTACGCCCCAGGTGGAGGAACTGCTCAAATGGAAGGACGAGTTGAATGTGTTTCTTTTTCGGGAAACGCCGGGCGAGCCGACGGTCAAGCTTTGGTTTTATGTAAAAGAAGGCCCGGTCAGCTACCAGCCCGAACGGCAAAGGCTGACGATTGTCGCCCAGGACCGCATCGAATACGTGCCGGAGCACTTCGAGGGGGAGCAAAAACAGAGCCGCTGACCGGTTTACCGCCGTTTGCGCGGAATGCGGGCGTCGATCTCGCTGACCACAAACGCAAGGTCGTCATGGCCGTACACCGACATGGCGTCCAATAACGCCTCGGTGTCCCGCTCTCCCGCCTCATCCTTCGGGACCGTTAACTCGACCGCCGCGAGAAGCGCGGCGTTGTCGGGCTGGTCGGGGTAAGCCAGCCGATAGATTTCCTGCGGGTCGAGACCCAGATTCACGCACCACTGCGCGAACGCCAGGATCACCGTTTCCTCGTCGCGCCGGTAGCGGCGGATCATTTCCTCTTCCCGTTCTTTTGCATTCATGCGTAAAAACTCCTTTCCGGTGGTGACTTGTAGCGATGGTAATCATGAACGAAAAAATAAAAGCCGCCGAGGTGGCGTTAACCGGCCTGAACGGCGAAGACCTTGGCATTGTCCCGACACGCGAAGCGCTCAAGCTGGCGAAGGAGCTGAAGGTCGATCTGGTCTGCGATTCACTGTTCAGCAGTCCGCCGCCGTGCCGTCTGGTCGGTGCGGGAAAAGCCAAGCAGGAGGCGCAGCAGGCGCGCAAGGCCGCCCGCGAGCCCAAGGTGAAGGAGCTTCGCCTGAGCGTAAACATTGAACAGCATGACTACGACACGAAAAAAAGGCAAGCCGAGCGCATCCTCGAAGCCGGGGATTCCGCGCTGCTGGTCGTCCGCATCCAGGGCAAAGAAGGAGCGAAGGCCAAGGAGCTGCTGGAAGAGCTGCTCCGCGACCTCGGTCCGCTCGGCCGAAAAAAGACCGGCATCCAGCTAAGCGGCAAGCAAGCGGCCGTGCAGGTCGACCCGCTGTAGGCGGGAGAGGCTGTTGCCGCAGGGCAAAGGCGGGCTGCCGCAGGCAGGCAGCCGCCGATGGCGAAGGCGAGTTGCCGCTGGCAGGCAGCCGCCGATGGCGCAGGCGAGTGGCTGCTGACGCCGGTAAGCTGCCCCCNCAGCTCCCTTCCGCCGCCCATCCGGGCTGCCGACATCCCCGGCCGGTTAGCCGTCTCTCGAATTGCCGGCTCCTTTCGGCCCATCGACGTCCCTGTCCGGTCAACCCGGTTTACCAGCTCCCTTCCGCCGCCCATCCGGGCTGCTGACATCCCCGGCCGGTTAGCCGTCTCTCGAATTTCCAGCTCCTTTCGGCCCGTCGACGTCCCTGTCCGGTTATTCCCGCTTCCTGGCTCCTCTCAGGCTGCCGCGTCCCCGGCCCCTTATTCCGGCTTCCGGTAATACCGGTCCTGCTTCGCCCAGCTGGCCGGGAAGTGGCTGCCGGCCGGCGCGTGAATGGTTTTCCAGCTCCAGGACGTTTTGTTGAAGACCAATGGAGCCGGAGCGCCCGCCGCTCCGCCGTCCGCCGCCTGCGCAAGCAAAAGCGAACCGAACGGCTTTACGCTGCCTGCTTTTCCGCCAAAAGGATCGGGGATCGCCTTCGGCTGTCCGCCTGCCTTCCAGTAGAAATAGCGGGCGGCTTCTTTTTTGTCCGCCGCAGCCGGTACAGTCAGGTAAACGCCCTCGTCGTCGTAGGCTATCCATTGCCCCGGTTGAACCGCCCGCGCTCCGCCCTCTCCCTGGTAACGCACGACCGGTTTGCCTCTCTCTGCTTCCCGCCAAAACAACCCCGTACATGCCACGGCAGGCAGCGCAGCGGAAACGTTGTACCATTGGGGTACGTAGGCTTGCGCGGCTGCCCTCCGCTCCTCCAGCAGAACCGTCCCTTTTTCACCGTAAACTTCTCTGTCGATCGAAACGGTTTCGTCCGCGTTCCACCTCTGCCAGGACACGTACAGCCGGTCTTTTTCGGCATCGTACGCGAAGCCGTTCAGGCTGGCCTGCCGCTCCGTTTCGCCGGGATATGAGGTCAGGAGCAGCTTCCGCCCGGTATTTGTGTCGTAGCGGTACACATCCTTCCAGTCCGACGAGAGGAACATCCGGCTATCGATCCAGGCAACCGGCGGCCAGTTGTTCGGCACCTGATGGCTTTGCTTGGCAATGACGAGCGGCGCTTTTCCTTTTTGCTCCAGCACCAGAGCGAAGTAGTCGCCCGGCGCGTCCCCCTCCTTGCCGCCGACCCGGATCATGCCGATGTAGCGGCTGCCGTCCGGAGCGAAGGAAACCTGCTCGTAGAACCGGTCCAGCTTGCTCCAGCCAACCTTTTTCCCGCTGACGGAGTGATACCATGAGGCCGGTTTCGGGTTCAGCAGTACAAGAAAATGAGCCGGACCATCGCCCAGGTAATTGCCCTTTTTGCTGTAAAGGCCGCTGAGGTCGATTTGGGTTTCGGTCTGTCCTTTTATCGGCGTAATCCGGTAGCGCCGGTCGTCCAGCCATTTGCCGAGTCCCGCCGGGTCGCGGTAGTCCGTCCGCATCGGCTCGCTGAAGACCAGCGTTGTCTGCCGTGAATCGATCACCGGGATAACGGTTCGATAGTCGGAACCGGCCAGCACCGGACCTTCCTCCGCCTTCATCGTGAGCGGCGGCATTTTTTCAAACGTAATCGAGGGCAGGTCCCCAAACGTCAGCACGGCCCGCTCCCCGCCGACATCCATCTGCCATTTGTAGCGAAGCGGGTCCTCCGGGTGTTCCTGCGCGATGCTGAACGAGCCGCCTTCGGCACGGATCAGCTTCAAAAGCCGCTCCCGGTCCGCCGCCTTCGTCTCCTTGCGGAAGGAAAAGAAGCCGTAAAGCCGGTCGGCCTGCAGGGCATACGTTACAATTTGCTTGGGGTAAGCGCCCTCCGAAAAAGAAACGATCTCCCGCGACGAGCGTGCGTCCATCTGGCCGAACCAAAGCTCGGTAATGGCTGCAGCAAAGGTTCCGCTCCGTACGCCGCTTGCCAATGTAATATCAGAGGCTGTAAGGCCAAAGATATCGGAAATGCCGGGTTCCACGGGGGCAGCAGCCGCTGTGCCGGTCCCAGCCGAGCTGGACGCTGCTATACCAATTCCCTCTACGCCCGTCTCTGTGTTAAGCGAATCCCCTGCGTCGGCCTTTTGGTTCAAAGCCGGTATTGTGCCGGCTGCGTGCTGCCCCGGCCCGCAAGCGGTCAGCAGAAGCAAAACGCCGCAAAGCAGAACGGTTGTTGATCGATTCCATCGGATCATTTTCCCAGCTCCCATCATTAAACGAATCGGCAAGGTGCCGCGTACGGCATCTTTACTTACATCTATGACGGGGATTGGATATAAATGGTTGCAGGTATGGCAGCCCTAACCGCAAGGGATAAATTCTGCGTTAATTCGAGACCGGCACGGCGCCGTAATATTCCTCCAGCGTTTGGCCGGTGCGGGCCAGCTCCTGCGCCAGCTCGACGCCAACGTAGCGGATGTGCCACGGCTCATAGGTGTAGCCGGTGACGGCTTCCTTGCCCTCCGGGTAACGGATGATGTAGCCGTATTCCGGCGCGTGAGCCGCCAGCCATTCCGCCTCCGGCGTTCCGGCAAAGCAGGCGTCGGCGGCGCAGTAGCCGGTGCTGCCGGACACGTCGATGGCGAGGCCGGTCTGGTGCTCGCTGTAGCCGGGGACCGCGCTGTACGTTTTCGCTTTTTCCTCCCCGTCCTTCGCAACGTAGTTGTTAAACAGCGTCGTCTGCGTCGCTTTGGAGCGATAGCCCGAAACGCCGCCCAAGTGAATGCCGTCCTGTTCGGCTCCGGCAAACAGCTTCTCCAGCGCGTCGGCCGCTTCCTGGCGCAGCATCCGCTTTTCAATCTTCTCGTCGAAAATAAAATGCACCTCCGGGTAAACCAAATCCGTCGGCTCGTAGCCATCCGGCAGGCCAAACTCTTTATTTACGAGCACGGCGATGCTCTCCGGGGCGGTCTCGCCTTTCGGCACTTCCGGCGCAGGTGCTGTCGCTCCGGGCTCCGCGCTTGCTGCCGCGGATGTCGCCGCGGTCGGCGCAGCCTCCTCCGCCTCATCCTTGCCGCAAGCGGCCAAGCCGAGCGTCAGCGCCGCGATCAACGTCAAGGCCGCCGCCTTCCGGACGGTTCTGGCCTTTACCGATAACTTTTTCATTCAGGGTTCCTCCTCAAAAATGTGGGCCGTACAACGGGGCCCTTACCCGCTCTGCTGCGATTAAGACATAGATAGGACGCACGACAGCAAAAAGAGGTTGCCGGGAACCGGTCCCGGACAACGAAAAACCGCCCGGAGCAGCCCGGACGGTTTCGGGATTACGGCAGCGGTACGCCGCTGCAAGGCCGCGCTTTTGTTAGTCGCGGGAATAGCCCAAAATGCGGAGAACGTACAGGAACAGGTTGATGAAGTCCAGGTAAAGGTTGAGAACGGCCAGCGGAATCATTTCTTCCGTGAGCCCGTGTTTGTAGTTCGAGATGTCGTACAGGATGTAGCCCGAGAAAATCAGCGTTCCGCCGATGGCGATGCCGAGGCCCAGCGTGCCGCCGAAGCCGCCGAGGAACAGGCCGACCAGGCTGAAGCCGATGAGCGTGATAAGGCCCATGACCAGGAAGCCGCCGAGGAAGCTGAAGTCGCGTTTGGAATAGTAGGCGTAGAACGTCAGCCCGGCAAAGATGGCCGCCGTGATCAGGAACGCGGTGTTGACCATCGAGAAGCCGCCCGCATTGGACGCGCCCGCTACCGCCGGGTACATCGTCATGCCGGTGATAAAAGCGAACGAAAAGACAAACGGGAAGCCGATGGCGCGTTTTCTTTTCCGTACGAAGAACGCGGAGATGATCATCACGAACTGGACGACGACCAGCGGAATGAAGAGCACCGGCGGAATGAACATCCCGGCCAGCGTTCCGATAAACGAAATCAGGATCGAGATCGTGAACATGCGAAGCAATTTGTGAAACGAGTGGTTATATGTTTTCTCTACATGCAATGTTTCTTGGCTTTGCTGAAATTCCAATCGGATTCCCACCTTTGCGCAATTTTGGAGCGGATGCTTTGTACTATTATACCATAGCCGAAGACAAAATCATGCTCCTTTTGACCGAAAAAATGCGGAAAACCCGCCGCAGAGCGCCTGTCACGGCCTCTGGGCGGGTTTTTCGGCGGTTGCGGGAATCCGGGCGCGGCGGTTCATCGAGCTTCCGCTTGGTTGACCCAATCGGGCTGCGGTTCTAGCGTTGACCCGCGCGCCTCCCGGACCGCTGAGCCGAGGGTCGGCAGCTAGAGACAGCGCACCGGGCCGCTGAGGTAATGATCAGCCGCTTGCTCTGGCCGCATCGCGACGCGGTTCTAGCGATCAACCGCAACGCCCCCCTGGATCGCAGAGGTATTGATCCAACGCCTGGCAGCCCCATCGGATCGCTGAGCTAATAGTCAAACGCTTGCTCAGCCGCATCCCGCCGCTGTGCTTTTGATCAGGCGCTTGCTCGGCCGCATCGGGATCGATAGGCTAATCTGCCGCGAGCCCGGCTGTATTGCGACGCTGAGCTAATCTCTCACCGCTTGTCCAGCCACATCGCGCCGCCGAGCTATTATTCCGGCGCTTGGTCGGCCGCATCGACTTCGGCTTCCGCACGGTCTTCCTCCTCGGCCAGCCGCTCCAGCGCGGCAAGCGCCTTGCCTGCGATATCGCTTCGGTTGTGCTTGCCCTGGAAGCGGATGCGCTCCGCCGCCGCGTAAGCTCGGTCGCGGGCATCGGCGATATCGGCGCCCCGGCCGACCACCCCCAGCACCCGCCCTCCGGCGGTGACGAGCTGCCCGTTCTCCAAGGCTGTCCCGGCATGGAACACAAGCGCATCCCATTCGGCGTCCTCGACGCCTTCGATGGACAGCCCTTTCGGGTACGAGCCGGGATAGCCTTCGGAGGCGAGGATAACGCAAACCGCCGCGTCGGCCTCCCACTGGATATCCGCTTCCTCCAGCCGGCCTTCGGCGGTGGCAAGCAGGATTTCCAGCAGGTCGGACTCCAGCCGGGGCAGAATCACCTGCGTTTCGGGATCGCCAAAGCGGGCGTTGAACTCAATCGTCTTGGGCCCGTCCGCCGTGATCATCAACCCGGCGTAAAGCACGCCCCGGAACGGGCGGCCTTCCGCCACCATCGCATCGGCCGCCGCCTGGACGATCCGGTGCGCCGCCTCTTCCACGACGGCGTCGGGAATGTGCGGCACTGGCGAATACGTGCCCATTCCGCCCGTGTTTGGCCCCTGGTCGTTGTCATATACCGGCTTGTGATCCTGCGAGGATACCATCGGGCGGACCGTCGAACCGTCGACGAACGCGAGCAGCGACATTTCTTCGCCCTGCAGGAATTCTTCGATCACGACGCGGTTGCCGGAATCGCCGAAGGCTTTGCTGATCATGATGTCCGCAAGGGCTTTTTCCGCCTCTTCCATCGTCCGCGCGACGACGACGCCTTTTCCCGCCGCAAGCCCGTCCGCCTTGATCACGATCGGGAGCGTTTGCACGCGCAGGTAATCCAGCGCCGTCTCGTACGTATCAAACGTCTCATATGCAGCCGTCGGTATTTTGTACTTGCGCAGCAGGTCCTTCATGAACGATTTGCTGCCTTCAATAATGGCGGCGTTTTTGCGCGGCCCGAACACTTTGAAGCCCGCCGCCTCCAGGTAATCGACGATGCCCGCCGCAAGCGGATCGTCCGGACCCACCACGATAAAATCCACATTCCGTTCTTTTGCCGCTTGCGCGATGCCGGGAAAATCCATCTCCGTCACCGGCACGCATTCCGCCAGCGCCGCAATGCCGCCATTGCCGGGCGCGCAGTACAGGCTGCCGATGCGCGGGCTTTTGGCCAGCGCCCACACGATCGCATGCTCCCGGCCGCCCCGGCCGATCACCAACACGTTCATTTTTCGTGTTCCTCCCTGTAAAAAGGGACGCGCTTTCCCGGCTATCCGGCTGCTCCTGCTGCCTGTGACCGCGGCGCCCCTTTGCATTAGTTCTTGCCGTTCCGGCACCAATTGAGCCGCCCCGAGCAGAAGAATTTGCGATTGAAGGAGAAAGGTTGAGGGAAATTGCTGCATTTCTACACTTATTTCCTTGAAAATCGATGGTCTGGGCTGAAATTACTGCAATTGTGCATCAATTCCGGACAAAACGGCGATTTTTCGCTATTTCCAAGGGGAATTAGTGCACTAATGCAACTATTCCTCCATTTCCGCCCCTTCTCGAACAAAATAACTGCATTTTTGCAACAATCCACCATTACTCCTCCTGACGAACGGCCTGGGCTGCTTGACCGACCTTACCCGCCAATGCTCAGCCCGCCCAACATGTCCGGATGCATTCGCCAAACTCGTCCATACTGCCCAGATTCCGTTCAGCAGGCCATACCCGTCCGCACAGGTCCGGCTTCGCTTGGATAGCCTCGCCCCGCTCTGCCCAGCCCGTCCGCACAGCCCCGGCTTTGTTCGGCAGACCATGCCCCGCTCTGCCCAGCCCGTCCGCACAGGTCCGGCTTCGCTTGGATGGCCTCGCCCCGCTCTGCTCAGCCTGTCCGCACAGGTCCGGCTTCGCTTGGATGGCCCCCCTCGCTCTGCCCAGCCCGTCCGCACAGCCCCGGCTTCATTCGGCAGGCCATGCCCCGTTCTGCTCAGCCCGTCCGCACAGGTCCGGCTCCGCTTGGTGCAACCGCCCCCGGCAACCGCTCGCTGTCCGCAGCCTAGTGCTTGAAGTGCCGCACGCCCGTGGTCACCATGGCGATGCCGTGCTCGTTCGCGACGCGGATCGAGTCCTCGTCCTTGACGGAGCCGCCCGGGTGGATGACGGCGGTAATGCCCGCCTTGGCGGCCAGCTCCAGCGTGTCCGGCATCGGGAAAAACGCATCCGACGCCAGCACCGAGCCCGCCGCTTTTTCCGCCGCCTGCTCGACGGCGATCTTGGCCGCGCCCACGCGGTTCATCTGGCCCGCGCCCACGCCTACGGTCATGTCGCCCGCCGCCAGCACGATGGCGTTCGATTTCACATGCTTGACCACCTTCCAGGCGAACAGCAGCTGCTTCATTTCTTCCTCGGTCGGCTTGCGTTCCGTCACGACCTTCACGTCGTCCGGACCGATGCGGTGCTTGTCCGTTTCCTGCACGAGCGCGCCGCCGTTCACCGAGGTGACGGCCAGCTGCGGCCCGGCAGCCGCTTGGGCGATGTCCAGCTTCAGCAGGCGGATGTTTTTCTTCCCCTGAAGCACGGTTAATGCTTCTTCTTCAAAGTCCGGCGCAATGACAATCTCGAGAAAAATGCCGTGCATTTTCTCTGCCGTCGCCTTCGTGACCGGCCGGTTGGCCGCGACGATGCCGCCGAAGATGGAAACCGGGTCGGCGTCGTAGGCTTTTTGATATGCCTGGTCGATGTCCGCGCCGATGCCGACGCCGCACGGATTCATGTGCTTGACCGCGACGACGGCCGGCTCCGCGAATTCGGCCAGCATTTGCAGCGCCGCGTTGGCGTCGTTGATGTTGTTGTAGGACAGCTCCTTGCCGTGCAGCTGCTCCGCAGCTGCAATCGTGCCTTCATAGCCGAGCGGCTTGCGGTAAAACGCCGCTTTTTGATGCGGATTTTCGCCGTAGCGGAGGTCCTGGGCTTTTTCGTAGGTTACGGTGTAGCTTTCGGGGAATTCCTCGCCCGCCTGCTTGGTCAGGTACTCGCCGATCAGGGAATCGTAAGCGGCCGTGTGGCGGAACACCTTTGCGGCCAGCCGTTTGCGGGTTTCGAGCGTCGTGTCCTGTCCGGCTTTGAGCTCCTCCAGCACCTGCGGGTAATCCGCCGCATCCACAATTACCGTCACGTCCGCGTGGTTTTTCGCCGCCGAGCGCAGCATCGTCGGGCCGCCGATGTCGATATTTTCGACCGCGTCCTCATACGTGGCGTCCGGCTTGGCGATGGTGGCGGCAAACGGGTACAGGTTCACCGCGACGAGATCGATGTAGCCGATGCCGTTTTTCTCCATTTGCTCGCGGTGCTTTTCGCTGGCACGCACGGCCAGAAGGCCTCCGTGAACGGCCGGATGGAGCGTTTTGACCCGCCCGTCCATAATTTCCGGGAACCCGGTCACTTCCGATATGCCGGTGACGGGGATGCCTTTTTCCTTCAGCAGGTTGTACGTTCCGCCGGTCGAAATAATTTCGACGCCCAGGGCGGTCAATTCTTTGGCGAACGGCACGATGCCGGTTTTATCGGAAACGCTGATCAAAGCGCGCTTGATGGCCACAAAAAAACCTCCTCATGGGTATGTAACTCCGCTTAGCCGACGGTTACTTTCCGCCCGTTCAGCCGGATTTTGTCTTCGCGGATCAGCCGGATGGCTTCCGCGTACAGCTCGTGTTCGACGGCGTGAATCCGTTCCGCCAGCGTGTCCTCGGTATCGTCGTCCCGCACCTCCACCGCGCGCTGCGCGATGACCGGTCCGCTGTCGAGGCCCGCATCCACAAAATGCACCGTCACCCCGGTCAGCTTCACGCCATAATCAAGCGCTTGGCCGATCCCGTTCACGCCGGGGAAGGACGGCAGCAGCGAAGGGTGAATGTTGACGATCCGGCCGGCAAAAGGCGTCAGCAGCGCCGGCGTCACCAGCCGCATGTAACCTGCCAGCGCCACCAGATCGACGTCCAGCTCCGTCAGCCGCTCTACAATTTCGGCTTCATAGGCCTCGCGCGAAGGGTATTCCTTCGGACGAAAAGCAAAGACGGGAACGCCCAGCTTCTCCGCCCGCTCCACCGCCCGCGCCTGCGGCCGGTCGCAGACAAGCAGGACCACTTCCGTGTCCCGCCCCAGTCTGCCGTCCGCCGCCGCGTCGGCGATGGCCTGAAAATTGCTGCCGCTTCCCGAAGCGAAAACGGCAATGCGAAACGGCTTCGACTTCATAGCGTCACACCTGTTAGCGTTACTTCTTTCGCGCCCGCCACCGTCCGTCCGATGCGGTGCACCTGCTCGCCCTGCTCCCGCAAAATCCGCTCGGCTTCTTCCGCTTCTTCGGGGGCAACGACCAGCACCATGCCGATGCCCATGTTAAAGGTACGGAACATGTCGGCATAAGCAACATCGCCCAACTGCTGCATCAGCTTGAACACCGGGTGAATCGGCCAGGAGCCGAATTCGATCTCCACGCCGACGCCGTCCGGCAGAACACGCGGAATGTTTTCCAGAAAGCCGCCGCCGGTAATGTGGGCCATGCCTTTTACGTTGACCTTCTCCAGCAAGGCCAAAATGGATTTCACATAAATCCGCGTCGGCTCCAGCAAAACGTCCCCGAGGGTGGGTACGCCGCCGTTCCCCGCCAGCTCCTCCAGCCCGGGGATTTCCGTCACTGGGCGGTCGAGCGGAAGGCCCGCTTCCTCCAGCAAAAGCCGACGCACAAGCGAAAAGCCGTTGCTGTGCACACCGCTCGACGAAAGGCCGAGGACCACATCGCCCGGACGGATCGACGAACCGTCGATGATTTTCTTCCGGTCGACGATGCCGACGGCAAACCCGGCGATGTCGTAATCGTCGGCGCCGTACATGCCCGGCATCTCGGCGGTTTCGCCGCCGATCAGGGCGCAGCCGGAACGGGCGCAGCCTTCGGCGATGCCCGCCACAACGGCTTCAATCTTCTCGGGGACGACCTTTCCGGTCGCCAGATAATCGAGAAAGAACAGCGGCTCCGCGCCCGAAACCGCGATGTCGTTCACGCACATCGCCACCGCGTCGATGCCGATGGTGTCGTGCTTGTCCATGGCGAACGCCAGCATCAGCTTCGTGCCCACGCCGTCCGTGCCGGACACAAGCACCGGCTCCTCATACTTGTCTTTGTTCAGGCCGAACAAAGCGCCGAAGCCGCCGAGCCCGGTCAGCACCTCGGGGCGGAACGTGCGGCTGACATGCTTTTTCATGCGCTCCACGGCTTCGTTGCCTGCCGCGATGTCGACACCCGCTTTTTTGTACGCGTCGGACACAGGTTTCACTCCTTAAAAAATCAATGGGATCTGATGAGAAAAAATTTCGGACCAGTCGGCGGCCCATTAGCCGTTACGCTGCATACGCTCAATAACCGCAGCTGCCGCAGCTTGCAAGCCCTTCGCCAAGCCCCGGCTTGCGAGGGCGCGAAGTGCTGCGACAGGCCCCGGGTTGCCAGGGCGCGAAGTGCTGCGACAGGCCCCGGGTTGAAAAAGGGCAAGTTTCAGCAAATGCCTGCGTTCTGAAGATAATGCCAGCAGCTCGAAGTCAAATGCTGCAAAAATGCAGGAATGTCATGACAAAAGAGCCGCTTTTCCGAAATTGCTGCGATTATGCAGGATTTTCTTCATTTAGCGTAGGGATTGCGAATAAAAGCCATATAATGCTGCAAAATCGCAGCATTCTTGCCTATCTCTCCTTTTTTATGGCCGAAAATGATGCACTTTTACATCTTTCATCTTTTTAGCCAAGCATGCTGCGTCACAATACCCGCCGATTGCAAAATAAGGAAAGGGAATTCGGCTCCGCTTGTTGCCGACAGTTGACCACAGTCTGCCTTTTCTTGCTTGCGATGGGAGGCATTCGTCGGGCGCGTTCGGCAGTGCCTTAACCTTTCGCCCGGCACACTTGGCTGCCCCACCGGCCCATTTGTCCGGCTCGCCCGCCAATCGTGCTGGCCCCTTTCGCCCGATCGCCCGCCAATCGTGCTGGCCCCTTTCGCCTGGCTCGCCCGCCAATCGTTCTGGTTCCCTTCGCCCGGCTCGCCCGCCAATCGTTCTGGTTCCATTCGCCCGGCTCGTCCGCCAATCGTTCTGGTCCCCTTCGCATGGCTCGTCCGCCAATCGTACTGGTCCCCTTCGCCCGGCTCGTCCGCCAATCGTACTGGTTCCATTCGCATGGCTCGCCCGCCAATCGTGCTGGCTCCCTTCGCCCGGCTCGCTCGGCCGCGTTGCCGGCCCTACGCCCGCCCGGTGCGCCTTAGCAGCCGCAGCTGTCCGCGTCCTGCGGAACCGCGGTCGGGTAGTCGTTGTCGAAGCAGCCGGTGCACATGCCCCGGTTGTACTCCGCCGCCGTCCGCCCGATGGCGGCTAGCAGGCCCTCCTTCGACAGAAAATGCAGCGAGTCCGCGTCAATCGCCCGGCGGATTTCCTCGACCGTGTGGCTGGACGCGATCAGATCGTTCCGGCTCGGCGTGTCGATGCCGTAAAAGCAGGGGTTCATGTAGGGCGGCGAGCTGATGCGCACATGCACCTCGCGCGCGCCGGCATCCCGCAGCATTTTGACAATGCGCAGGCTTGTGGTGCCGCGGACGATGGAATCGTCGATCATAACGACGCGCTTGCCCTCGACCACCTTGCGGACGGCGCTCAGCTTCATTTTGACTCCGCGCTCGCGCAGCTCCTGGCTTGGCTGGATGAACGTGCGGCCGGTGTAGCGGTTTTTTATCATCCCGAGCTCGTAGGGAATGCCCGTCTGCTCGGCAAAGCCGATGGCGGCGGAAATGCTGGAATCCGGTACCCCGGTCACCACGTCCGCGTCGACAAAAGACTCCATCGCGAGCCGCATCCCCATCCGTTTGCGGGCGGAGTGCAGGTTGATGCCGTCCAGATCGCTGTCCGGGCGGGAAAAATAGATGTATTCCATCGCGCAAATCGCCCGGCGCTCCACCCGTTCAATCTGCTTCGTCCGCATGCCGTCCGCGTCAAACACCAAAAGCTCGCCCGGCTCGATGTCCCGGACGTACTCCGCGCCGACGGTTTCCAGCGCGCAGGTTTCCGAGGCGAACAGCACGGCGTTTCCCAGCCTGCCCATTACCAAAGGCCGAAGGCCGTGCGGGTCGCGGGCGACGAACAGCTTTTCGTCGGCCATGATCAGGAACGCATAGCCGCCGGATACCCGGCGCAGCGCCTTGGTCACCGCTTCCTCCAGCCCGAGATCCCGCGAGCGGGCGATCAGGTGAACGAGCACCTCCGTATCGCTTGTCGTCTGGAAAATCGAGCCCGCCAGCTCCAGCTCGTCCCGGATTTCATCCGCGTTGACGATGTTGCCGTTGGTGGCGACGGAAATGTTGCCGTGGCGGAACTTGAAGTGCAGCGGCTGGGCGTTCTCCAGCCGGCTTGCGCCGGAGGTGGAGTAGCGCACGTGGCCGATGGCGGTCGAGCCTTTGAGCGTCGAAATGATGTCGTTCGTGAAAATTTCTTTGACCAGGCCCATGCCCTTGTGCATAAAAAACTCGCCGCCGTCCTCCGTCGTGCAGATGCCCGCGCTTTCTTCGCCGCGGTGCTGGAGGGCGTGCAGCCCGAAGAAGGAGAGGGCCGACGCCTCCGGATGCCCGTAGACCCCGAAAACGCCGCATTCCTCCTTCAGTTTGTCGAAAACTTCCGTATCTACGCCTTCGTTGTAGTAAGCTCCGGTCCAGATGCGGCCCGCCCCCACATCGCGTGCCGCTTCCAGCCCGCGTTGTTTCGCAATAGGACGGCGGTCGGTCGACCCCATGCGGCGCATCAGGCGTTCATCCGGCATGGGATCGCATCCTTCCAGTGTTTCTCCAGAGCCGCAACTTCCCGTGCGATTGCGGGTTTTGCGTTCACGGAGACGCCCAGGTTGGAGCCGCCCACGGTGCCGATCCGCTGCACCGGCACGCCGCGGCCGGCGACGAACGCTTCCAGGGCGTCGGCCTGCTCCGGCGCCGCGCTGAGCAGAATGCGGGACTGCGACTCGCTGAAAAGCGCGATGTCCGGCCGCAGCCCGGTCGTCGCGCTGACCTGCGCGCCGATGCCGCCCGAGATGCAGCATTCCGCCAGCGCCACGGCCAGACCGCCTTCGGCCAAGTCATGCGCCGAGGCGACAAGCCCTTCGCGGATGGCGGCAAGCACCGTTTCCTGCAGGCGTTTTTCCACCGCAAGGTCAAGCTGCGGCGGGCGGCCTTCCGTTTTGCCGTGCAGCACGTACTGCAATTCGCTTCCGCCCAGCTCCGCGAACGTTTCGCCGAGCAGCAGAATTTCGTCTCCCTCCGAACGGAAGCCCTGGGTCGTGATATGGTCCAGGTCCGTGATCAGCCCCACCATGCCGACGACCGGCGTCGGGTAGATCGCGCCTTTGGCGTTTTCGTTGTACAAGCTGACATTGCCGCCGATAACCGGCGCGCCGAGCTCGCGGCACGCTTCCGCCATGCCGTCGACCGCTTTTTCCAGCTGCCAGAAAATATCCGGCTTCTCCGGGCTGCCAAAGTTCAGGTTGTCCGTGATCGCCAGCGGCTCGCCGCCCGAGCAGACGATGTTCCGTGCCGCTTCGCTGACGGCGATGCGTCCGCCGACCTCCGGGTCCAGGTACACGTACCGGCTGTTGCAGTCCGTGGTCATCGCAAGCGCCTTTCGGGTTCCGGGCACGCCGACTACCGCCGCATCGGAGCCGGGACGGACATACGTCGAGGTGCGCACCATGTAATCGTACTGGCTGTACACCCACTCCTTGCTGGCGACGGTCGGGGAAGCAAGCACCTGCTCAAGCGCAACGGTCAGATCCGTGACTTCGGGAAGAGCAGCCGAGTCGAAGGACGCTCCAAGCTCGTAGTAAGCCGGTACGCTGGACGGCTTGTGGTACACCGGGCATTCGTCGACAAGCGCGCGCACCGGCATGTCGCCGACCACTTCGCCTTTATGGATAAGCCGCAAACGGCCGTCGTCGGTCACTTTGCCGACCTTGTGGCAATCCAGTCCCCAGCGGGCGAAGATCGCCCGAGCCTGCTCCTCGTGCTCCGGCTTCACCACGAACAGCATCCGCTCCTGGGATTCGGACAGCATCATTTCGTAGGCCGTCATGCCGTCCTCGCGCTGGGGAACCTGATCCAGGTTCAGCTCCATGCCGTTGCCCGCCTTGCTCGCCATTTCCGAGCTGGAGCAGGTAAGGCCTGCGGCGCCCATGTCCTGAATGCCCACGACGATGCCGGAATTGATCAGGTCCAGACACGCTTCCATGACCAGCTTTTCCATAAATGGATCGCCGACCTGAACCGCCGAGCGCTTCGCTTCCGTTTCCGCCGTGATTTCCTCCGACGCGAAGGTCGCGCCGTGAATGCCGTCCCGGCCGGTGGCCGGTCCGACGTAAAACACCGGGTTGCCGATGCCGCTCGCCACGCCGCGCTGGATTTTGTCGTGGTCGATCAGGCCGACGCACATCGCATTGACGAGCGGGTTGCCCTCGTAGCTCTCGTCAAACATGACCTCGCCGCCGACCGTAGGGATGCCGATGCAGTTGCCGTAGCCGGCGATACCGGACACGACATGCTCAAACAGGTATTTGACCCGGCTCGACTCCAGCTTCCCGAAGCGCAGGGAATTCAGCAAAGCGACGGGACGCGCGCCCATTGAAAAAATATCGCGGATGATGCCGCCCACGCCGGTCGCCGCGCCCTGATACGGTTCGACGGCGGACGGGTGGTTGTGGCTTTCGATTTTGAACACCACCGCCTGATTGTCGCCGATGTCGACGATGCCCGCGCCTTCGCCCGGGCCCATCAGGACCCGTTCGCCCGTGACCGGAAAACGCCGCAGAAGCGGCTTGGAATTTTTGTACGCGCAGTGCTCCGACCACATGACGCTGAACACGCCGATCTCGACGTAGTTCGGTTTGCGGCCCATGAACCCGCAGATTAACTCGTATTCCTTGTCCGATACGCCGAACTGCCGGTAAATTTGCTGCTCCGCGATCTGCTCCGCCGTCGGTTCGTTAGCTGCCAACTGCTGTGCCATGCTTTTCCCTCCAAGCGTTCAGAATCGAAGTGAACATCCGTTTGCCGTCCTCCGAGCCGAGCAGGCCGCTCACGGCCCGTTCCGGGTGCGGCATCATGCCGAGCACGTTGCCTTCGGCGTTTACGATCCCCGCGATATCGGCGACCGAGCCGTTCGGGTTATGGCCGGCGTAGCGGAATACGATGCGGTTGCCGGCCGTAAGCTCCGCAAGCGTCGCTTCGTCGCAGAAATAGTTGCCTTCGCCGTGGGCGATCGGGATGTCGATGACTTCGTTTTCTGCGTAATCCCGCGTGAACGCCGTCCGGTTGTTCTCGACGCGGAGCGCCGCCGGATGGCAGCGGAATTGCAGCGTCCGGTTGCGCAGAAGCGCGCCCGGCAGCAAACCGGCTTCGGTCAGAATCTGAAACCCGTTGCAGATGCCCAGCACGTAGCCGCCTGCGGCCGCGTAGCTTTTCAAAGCTTCCATGACGGGCGCAAACCGGGCGATGGCCCCGCAGCGAAGGTAGTCGCCATAGGAAAAGCCGCCCGGCACCAGCACGCAGTCAAACCGGGACAAATCCGTCTCCGTGTGCCATACGTACTCCACCGGCTGTCCGATCGTCTCCTCCACGGCCTTGTAGCAGTCCAGATCGCAGTTGGAACCCGGAAACACGAGCACTCCAAAGTTCATGCCGTTTAAACCCTCCCCTAAGTTCTGTGTTGCTTGGTCCGCGTCCTGCCGGATGCCGGCCGCTGCCGGCATCCGGCAGGCGGGTCAGGCGATTTCGTAACGGAAGTCCTCGACGACCGTGTTGGCCAGCAGCTTTTCGCACATGGCTTTGAGGCGGGCTTCCGCCTCGCTCCGGTCGTCGGTTCCGAGTTCAAGCTCCATGTATTTGCCGATGCGCACCTTTTGCACCTCGTCAAACCCCATCGTGTGCAGCGCTCCTTGCACGGCGTTGCCCTGGGGGTCCAGCACGCTTTCCTTGATCGTCACGTAAACCGTCGCTTTCAACATGCTTTTTGTCCTCCTTCAAATTTCGTCGCCGGGAACCTAAGCGCCGTCTTTAACCGTGAACGGAACGTCCGCGCTGCGAGAAAAGTTTGGGCTTTCGGTCGCTGTTGTCTGCGGATTTCCTTAATCAGATGATTTCAGGGTACAAATCCGCAGACAAAGGCGAACGCTAACGCTCCTTCAGCTCCAAACTTCCTCTCCGCTGCTTTCGTTCGCACAGCAACCAGGCTTTGCCGGCTCGGTACACCCGCCCGGTCCGGAGCGGGCAAGCGCGCAAAGGGCGGCCGGAGCGTCAGACGCCCCGGTTGCCGCCCTTGTATTGCTCCTTCGCCGGTCCGGTCAGCCTTTGCAGAATGTCCCGGTAGCGGGCTGCCGTCGCCTCAACCACTTCGGCCGGCAGCGGGTCCGGCTCGCTGTTTTTGTCCCAGCCGCTGTCCGCCAGATACGTGCGGACCGGCTCCTTGTCCATGCTGTCGATTTCGATGTCGAGCGCGTAGTTCTCCACCGCCCAGTAGCGGGAGGAATCCGGCGTGAAGATTTCGTCGATCAGGATCACTTCGCCGTCGATGATGCCGAACTCGAACTTCGTGTCCGCCAAAATAATGCCGCGGCCCGCGCAGTAGTCATGCGCGAACTGGTACAGCCGGACGCTTTTTTCCTCCAGCTCGGCCGCCAGCTCCGCGCCTACCAGGTCCGTCAGCCGGTCGATGGTGATGTCCTCGTCGTGGCCGACGTCGTTTTTGGCGGCCGGGGTGAACAGCGGGTGATCCAGCCGGCCGTTCTTGCGGACGCCTTCCGGCAGCTCGTGGCCGTTGACCATTCCATCGTGCTGGTACTGCCGCCAGCCTCCGCCGGTCAGGTAGCCGCGCACGACACATTCGATGTCGATCCGCTCGGCCTTGCGGACGACCATGATCCGGCCGCGCAGCGGCTCGGGATCGGCTACCCATTCCGCCAGCCGGTCCGCATCGGCGTGAACCATGTGGTTCGGCATCAGCACGGAGGTCTGGTCAAACCAATAGGCGGACAGCGTGTTGAGGACGCGGCCTTTGTCTGGCACGGACGGCTTCAGGACATAATCGAAAGCGGAAATCCGGTCGGTCACCACCACCAGGTAGTGCTCCCCGAGATCGTAAAGCTCGCGGACCTTTCCTTTGTACACCAGCGGGGCCTTGATCAGACCTTCGGCCGTGGAAAGCGGGCTTGCTGCGGACATGCGGTTTTCCTCCCTCATGCGGGTTCATGTGTTGGAGCTTGGTGGCCTCACGTTAGCGGTGCTGCGGCAAAAGCCGCCTTACTCCAGTCCGAGACGGGCAAATATCGTATCCACGTGCTTCAGATGCCAGGAAGGATCGAAGCAGGCGGCGATTTCTTCCGGGGTCAGCTTCTCCGTAATGGCCGGGTCGCTCTCCAGAATTTCGCGGAACGAGCGCTGCTCCTCCCAGGCGCGCATCGCCCGGGGCTGCACGGTGTCATACGCCTCCTCGCGGCTGAGCCCTTTGTCGATCAGGGTGGTCAGGACGCGGCCGGAAAACGGAAGGCCGAAGGTCCGGTCCATGTTGCGCTTCATGTTTTCCGGGAAAACGGTCAGGTTTTTGATGATGTTCCCGAGACGCGACAGCATGTAATCAAGCAGAATCGTCGAGTCCGGCAAAATGATCCGTTCCACCGACGAATGCGAAATGTCGCGCTCATGCCACAAAGGGACGTTCTCGTACGCCGACAGCATGTGGCCGCGGATGACGCGGGCCAGGCCGGAAATGCTCTCGCAGCCGATCGGGTTGCGCTTGTGGGGCATAGCGGAGGAGCCTTTTTGCCCTTTGGAAAACGGCTCTTCGACCTCGCGGAATTCGCTCTTCTGGAGCGCGCGGATTTCCGTGGCGAACTTGTCCAGCGACGTGGCGATCAGCGCCAGGGTGGCCAAATAATCCGCATGGCGGTCGCGCTGGAGGGTTTGGGTGGAAATCGGAGCGGCTTTCGTGCCGAGCTTGCTGCAGACGTACTGCTCGATGAACGGGTCGATGTTGGCGTAGGTGCCGACGGCGCCGGACATTTTGCCGTACTGGACGCCGTCCGCCGCCTGGCGGAACCGCTCCAGGTTGCGCTTCATTTCCTCATGCCACAAAGCGACCTTCAGCCCGAAGGTGGTCGGCTCGGCATGAACGCCGTGCGTACGGCCCATCATCGGAGTTGTTTTGTAGGCGATCGCCTTTTCCTTCAAAATGCCGATAAACCGGGTCAGGCCGCTTTCCAGAATGCGGTTGGCCTGAAGCAGCAGGTAGCCGAGCGCCGTGTCGACGACGTCCGTCGAGGTCAGCCCGTAATGCACCCATTTGCGCTCCGGTCCAAGCGTCTCCGAAACGGCACGGGTGAACGCGATGACGTCGTGCTTCGTCTCCTGCTCGATTTCGTAAATCCGGTCGATGTTGAAGGAAGCATTAGCCCGGAGCGCGGCGGCGTCCTCGTGGGGAATGACCCCGAGCTCGGCCCAGGCTTCGCAGGAAAGCAGCTCGACTTCGAGCCAGGCCTTGAATTTGTTTTCCTCCGTCCATATCGCGCCCATTTCAGGCCTTGTGTAGCGTCCGATCATGCGGTCGATCTCTCCCTTGGGTTCTATTGTGTCGCGCGGTTCCGTCAAAAAAAAGGCGGCGCGCGTTACGCGTTCGGTTTCGGCTGTGATGCGGCTTCGCGAAGATTGGCGGAGGCCGCGGAGGCCTCCGCGCCTTCCGGCGGAAGACCCGTTCCCGCGGCGGCATCGGCAGGATTGGACAAAAGCGCCGGCTCGGCGCGTTCGCCCCGCCAGATGCCGGATTTCGCGATCCAGGCCAAAGCGCGCTCCGTGCTGTCGCAGAGGAGCGTGATGTGCCCCATTTTGCGCTGCCGTTTGGCTTCCTTCTTGCCGTACAGGTGCAGCTTCACGGCGAGGCCCTCCTCCTCCGCTTCCTGCGCCGCCAGCCAGGCGAGTGCGGGCTCGACATGCTGGCCGAGCAGATTGACCATGACCGCCGGCGTTGTCAGCTCGGTCGAACCGAGCGGCAGGCCGCAGACGGCGCGGATGTGCTGCTCGAACTGCGAGGTACGGCAGGCTTCGATGGTGTGATGGCCGGAGTTGTGCGGCCGGGGGGCGAGTTCGTTGACGAACAGCTCGCCCGACCAGGTCAGGAACAGCTCGACGGCCAGGAGCCCGACGACGCCAAGCGACTCCGCCAGCCGCATCGCGAGCCCTTCGGCCCGGCGGCGGATGCTTTCCGGCACCCGCGCGGGCGCGATGGACACGTGGAGGATGTTGTCCACGTGGATGTTCTCCGCGGCGGGAAACGCGCGGACCTCGCCGCGCGAGCTGCGCGCCGCGATGACGGACAGCTCGCGCTCGAAGCGGATGAACTTTTCGAGCACGAGCTCCACCGCCCCGCCGCCCAGCTCGGCGAACGCGGCGTTGGCCTCTTCGGCCGCGCGGATGACGCGCTGGCCCTTGCCGTCGTAGCCGCCGGTCGCCGTCTTCAGCACGCAGGGCGTGCCGAAGCGGGCGATGGCGTCCCGCAGGTCCGCTGCGCTTGCAATCTCCGCGTACGGCGCGACCGGCACGCCGGCCGCCTCGATCGCCCGCTTCTCGCGCAGCCGGTGCTGGGTGGTGTGCAGCAGCTCGTGGCCTTGCGGCACGTAGGTTTCCTTCGCCAGCATGGCGGCGATGCCCGCGTCCACGTTTTCGAATTCGTACGTGATGACGTCGGATACGCGCGCCAGTTCCTTCGCCGCCTCGGCGTCGTCGTATGCGGCGACGATCTGCCGGTCGGCCGTCTGGCCCATCGGCGAATCCTCCGCCGGCTCCAGTGCGACGAACCGGTAGCCCATGTGCCGGCCGGCCAGCGCCAGCATGCGGCCGAGCTGGCCGCCGCCGAGCACGCCGATGGTCGCGCCGGGCAGAATCGTTTTCGCGCCCGGGATGGGCGAGCCGACCGATCGCGAGCCGCTGCGGCCGGTCCATTCGATTTCCGTTCCGCCGGCCGGGCGCCGCAAGGCGGACCGTTCCGCGGCCTGCCCGTAAGCGGACCGCCCGTTCCCCCTGCGCTCCCGCCCGCCGGAGCGCTTTTTCTTATCGCTCATGAAAGACCGCCCGTTTCCATGACGTTTTGCCGGATCGCTTCGCGCCGGGCCGCCAGCCGGGCGCGAAGCGCCGGGTCGGAGGAGCCGAGGATTTGCGCGGCCAAGAGCCCTGCGTTTGTTGCGCCGGCTTGTCCGATCGCAACCGTCGCCACCGGCACGCCGCCCGGCATCTGCACGATCGAAAGCAGCGAATCCAGGCCGTTCAGCGCCCGGCTCTGCACCGGCACCCCGATGACCGGCAGCACGGTCTTGGCCGCCACCATGCCGGGCAGATGGGCTGCGCCGCCCGCTCCGGCGATGATAACGCGCAGGCCGCGCTCCTCCGCCGTCCCGGCATACTCGAACATCAGGTCCGGCGTCCGGTGCGCGGATACGACTTTTTTCTCATAGGGAATGTTCAGTTCCTCCAGAATATCGCAGGCATGGCGCATCGTTTCCCAATCCGACGTGCTGCCCATGATCACGCCCACTTGTGCGGTCATTCGCGTCAAACTCCCTTCCCGCTTAGCCTTTCCCGCGGTGGCAATATTTACATCGTATGCCTCCAGGCGGCCGGTCACAAAAAAAGTCCGCGCTAGAGGTCTTCCAACCTTTAACCGGACGAGTAAGAGCCCCCCGCTTTTTGCGGACGCCGAAAAAATCCGCTGCGAAGCGGGCTTCCTCCGGACGGCCAAAAGCCGGACGGCATTCCTACTCGTAGTCCAAAGATTTCCGGTCTTTGGGTAGATACTCTCGGGCCATATCCCCGACCATTATACGAGCAAAAACGTTCCTATGATTATGAAACAAAACTTCCTGCTTTCATCTTACCAGCGGGGCGGAACATGTGTCAACAAAAGACGAACATTGGTTAGAAATATGAAAACAAAGTTCGTATCTGTGCGGTTTTCTGCCACCATATGTGAAGGTTCGACCGGTTTCACACGCCGATTTTGCCGCCGCGAAAAAAAACAACCGTCCCGGACCCTGTCCGAAACGGTTGCGTTTTCACGATTTGATTTATTCAAACGGATACCGCAGGTTCCACTGCTCGCGAATGACGTCGAGGGTGCTCAAGATCGCCACCGTTTCCGACAGAGGAATAACATCGCTTTGCTTCTTGCCCTGGCGGAGCATCTCCATCGCTTCGTTTGCTTCAAACGCGTACCCTTCCGCTTTCCGGTCGTCGGTGAACGTCACGGGCTCCTCGCCTTCCACGCGAAGCGTCGCGGATTCGGCAACCAGGAAATTGGGCACGTGAATGTGGCCTTTGGTGCCATAGATGTAAGCATCGTTCACGAGCGGCAGCCGTACGGCGCCGTTCAGAATGGCGGTTTTGCCTCCCGCGTATTCGAACAGCAGCGTGAACTGCTCGTCCACGCCGGTTTCGCCGATGCGGACCGTGCTTTCAATCCGTTCCGGCTGCGCTCCGTAAACCATCGACGCAAACGAAACGGGATAAATGCCCGCGTCCATCAAAGCGCCGCCGCCCTGGTTCGGGTCCAGCAGCCGGCCTTCCGGGCTCCAGCCCACGTCAAAGCCGAAATCGGCCTTGACCAGCCGCACTTCGCCAATCCGGCCTTCCGCCAGCCATTCCCGCGTCTTGCGGACGGGGGCGAGAAACCGGGTCCACATCGCTTCCATCAGGAAAACGCCGTTTTCCTCGGCAGCCCGCACTGCCTCGACCGCCTCATCCGCGCTCATCGCGAACGGTTTTTCGCACAGCACCGCTTTTCCGGCCCGCAGGCAGGTCAGCATGTTTTCCTTGTGCGCGGGATGAATCGTTCCTATGTATACAATGTCAATCTCCGGGTCGTTGGCAAGCTCCTCGTAGCTTCCGTAAGCCTTCGCCACCCCGAACTTGTCCGCGAATTGCTGCGCCTTGTCCAACGAACGCGCCGCCACGGCCGCCGCTTCGGCTCCGTTCGCATGCGCCAGATCCTGCACAAATTTGCCGGAAATCCAGCCCGCCCCCAGAATGCCCCATCGAATCGTCTTTTCCGCCATTATCCTGGTCTCCCTTCGGTGGTAACCTCATTCGCACTGCTTCCTCCCTACCATATTAGCGTTTTCATGGAAGAAAGAGCAACTTTTCGAAGCATGTTTAACGAAAAAAGGGTCTTGGGACATAGAAAAAGAGAAGGGCCGGCCGGTCCTCCTCTTATGCTGCTGTCCGGTCAGACCCGCGCGCAGAGCGAGCCGTGAATCGCCTGCGCCGCCTTCTTCCCGGCGCCCATGGCCAAAATGACGGTGGCCGCTCCGGTTACGGCGTCGCCTCCCGCATATACGCCTTCCTTGCTGGTCCGCATCGTGTCTTCTTCGACGATGATGCCGCCCCACCGGTGCGTATCGAGTCCTTCCGTCGTCTGGCGGATCAGCGGGTTCGGGTTTTGCCCGATCGCGATGATCACCGTTTCGAGGTCCAGCGCAAAGCGGCTGTCCGCTTTCTCGCGGGGGCTGCGGCGGCCCGAAGCGTCCGGCTCGCCGAGCTCCATCTCGACGCATTCCATTCCCTTCACCCAGCCGTCTTCCCCCAGGATCCGCACCGGATTGGCCAACAGCCGGAACCGGATGCCTTCTTCCGCCGCATGGTGGATCTCCTCGGCGCGCGCCGGCAGTTCGTCCATGCCCCTCCGGTACACGATGCTGACTTCCTCCGCGCCCAGGCGAAGCGCCGTCCGCGCGGCGTCCATCGCCACATTGCCGCCGCCGACAACGGCCACGCGCCGTCCGGTTTTGACCGGCGTGGGCGACCGGGGAAAGTCATACGCGCGCATCAGATTCACGCGGGTCAGGTATTCGTTGGCGGAATAAACGCCGTTCAGGTTCTCGCCTTCAATGCCCATAAACCGCGGCAGCCCCGCTCCGCTGCCGACAAAAACGGCCTTGTAGCCTTCCTCAAAAAGCTCGTCGATCGTCATCGAGCGGCCGACCACGACATTGCGGTGGATCGTTACGCCAAGCTCTGCGATTTTGTCGATCTCCTCCTGCACCAGCTCCTTGGGCAGCCGGAATTCGGGAATGCCGTAGGTCAACACGCCGCCAAGCGCATGCAGCGCTTCAAAAATGGTCACGTCGTACCCGAGCCGGGCCAGGTCCCCGGCGCAGCTCAGCCCTGCCGGGCCGCCGCCGACTACCGCCACCTTGACGCCGTTCGGCTGGATATCGTCGTGCGCCCGGAAGCCCGAGCGAAGCGCGTAATCGGCTGCAAAACGCTCCAGCCGCCCGATGCCGACCGGCTCGGCTTTTTTGCCGCGGACGCAGACGCCTTCGCATTGGTTTTCCTGCGGACAGACCCGGCCGCACACGGCGGGCAGGCTGTTCTCGGCGACGATCGTCCGGTAGGCGGCTTCAAAATCGCCGTCCGCGATCGCCTGGATGAATTCCGGGATCGGAACCCCGACCGGACAACCGCCGACGCAAGGCTTGTGCTTGCACTGGAGGCACCGTTCCGCTTCCTCCATCGCCTGGCGCGGCGTATACCCCAGCGCCACCTCGTCGAAATTGCGGTTCCGTACAAGCGGCGGCTGCTCCGGCATCGCGACTTTCGTTTTGCTCATGTTCCTCATCGTGCGCCGGCCTCCCATCCGATGGTGCACACATGCTCCTCCATGTCCTTGTACATGCCCTGGCGGCGGATGCATTCGTCAAAATCAACCGCAAGCCCGTCGAAATCGGGGCCGTCGACGCAGGCGAATTTCGTTTCGCCGCCGACCGTGACCCGGCAGCCGCCGCACATGCCGGTGCCGTCGATCATAATCGGGTTCAGGGAAACGCCGGTCGGGATGGCGCGCGGCTTCGTGATGTCGACGACGGCTTTCATCATCGGCAGCGGGCCGATGCAGATGACTTCGTCATACGGCTCTCCTTCCTCCAGAAGCCGGTTCAGCACATCGGTGACAAAGCCTTTCGTTCCTTCGCTGCCGTCGTTCGTCGCTACGTGCACCTTTTCACAAAACTGCCCGAACTCTTCCCGTAAAATCACATAGTTCGCCGTCCGCCCGCCGAGAATGACGTCGACCGAAGCGCCCGCCTCCTTCAGCATCCGAAGCTGCGGATACAGGGGCGCGGCCCCGACGCCTCCTCCGATGCCGAGCACCCGGCGCGGACGGCGCTTGTGCACCGGCTGTCCGAGCGGTCCGGCGAAATCGGCGAGGGCGTCGCCCGCTTCCTTGGCGGCCATCAGGCGGGTGGAATAGCCCACGGTCTGGTATATGATCGTCACCGTTTCCGCGGTGCGGTCGTAGTCGGCAATGGTGAGGGGGATGCGCTCGCCGCGCTCCTCCACCCGGACCATTACGAACTGGCCGGGCTCGCATTTTCGTGCCACAAAAGGCGCGTGGACTACCATTCGCTCGACGGAGCCGTTCAATCTGTCCTTCTGTACGATCCGATACATGGTCAAGTCTCCCCACACGTTAAACTTGACTCCATTATATCGGGTTCGCCCCGTAATTTTCGGACAGGACCGTGGACGTTTTATGAACGATTCCCAATTGCCGGAAACGGCCGGAAAGCCGCATGCCAAAAGGAGCGGTCATAAGGCCGCTCCTTCGATTGCGCATCTTTGACACAGGATTGGTTCCGTTGCTTCAGCGGGTGCGGTCCGCGCACGGCCGTCACACGGCCGCTTGAACCGATCCGGCGCGTACGGCCGCTTTCCGGGCGCGCGCAAGGAACAGGAACGAGGCCGCCATCGAAAGCGCCGCGCCCGCAAACAGCCAGTTGCCGCCAAGCGTATCCATCCAGGCGCCGAGAAAAGCCGGCCCGACCGTCGAGGCGAGCGAGGAAAACAGATAGTACAGCCCGGTGTACAGCCCGATCCGGCCGGGCCCGGCGAAGCTGACGACCAGCGGATACGAATGGATGTTGACCAGCGCCCACGAGATGCCGCCGACCGCGAGGATCGCCCGGACCGCCATCAGGCTGTCGACGAAAAAGAGCACCGCGAACAAAACCGTCAGCCCGAAAATCCCCGTCATGATCGTTCGCACCCGTCCGATTTTTTTGGCCAAAAAGCCGCTTGGCACCGCAAACAGAATGAAGGCCAGGCTGTAAAACCCGATGGTCATCGTCGCCGTTCCGCTTGTGAGGCCCATGTACTCGACCCCGTAGGTCGTAAACTGGGCTTCGACGCCGCTGTAGCCGACGAACCAGAAAAAAATCGCCAGCAAAACGAACAGCGCCGAGCGGTCCCGGTCGGTCAGAACATGCCGCAGCCCGGCCAGCACGCCGCTTTTTTTCAATTCGGCGGAGCCGTCGTCCTCATCCGGGATACCGTTCCGCTGGGCCGCACCCGGCTTCGCAGGCGCGGAGCCGCTCGCCGAAGCGGAGGCCGCCTTCCCTGGAGTAACCGGACCTGCATCCGCGGGCTTTGCGGATTCGGCTTCGGGGCCGGGCGTTTGGCGGAAATCGGTCGTTTTTTTCAAATACAGAACCAGCGTGACCAGGACCGCCGCCAGAATCACGCCGCCGATGGAAAAGGGAAGCGCCTTGCTCGAATCGTACAAAGGCGCCAGCGCGAACAGCGCCAGCAGAGAGCCGATTCCGCCCATAAAGTTGATGATGCCGTTCGCTTCGCTCCGCTTGTCCGCCGGCGTCAGATCGGGCATAAGCGCAATGGTCGGCGCGCGGAAAAGCGTCATGGCGAGCAAAAACGCCACGTCGATAGCGATCAGCGTCCACAGGCTCACGTAATGCGGCATGACAAAAAGCAGCGCCGCCGCGATCGGCATGCCGAGCATGAGAAACGGCAGCCGCTTGCCGTACGGCGTGCTCAGCCGGTCGCTCCAGGCGGCGATGATCGGGATCAGAAAGATGTTCGCCAGGTTGTCCAGCCCCATAATCGTGCCGCGCAGCGCCTTGGACTCAATAAAGTCCCCGAGCATGAGCGGCATAAAGGAATTGTACAGCTGCCAGACGACGCTGATCGCAAAAAAGCCCAGCCCGACAAGCGCAATGCGCGGATAGGAAAAAGGCTTCATAGGCGGTCTTCCTGAAGGATCGCCTTCATCCGGGCGGGATAGTTCGTGATGACGGCGTCCACGCCGAGCGCGATCATTTTGCGGAGATCGGCTTCCGCGTCGACGGTGAACGGGCGGATTTTCACGCCGGCCGCATGCGCGCCTTCGACGATTTCCGGATAAACGCCGTAGTAAAGCGGGTGCAGCGCGGCGGCTCCGACCGTTTTGGCATAGTTCCACGGCTCGTACAACCCTGCCATATAGAGGATGGCGCGCTCAATCTCCGGTGCGACCGCCGTCAGCTTCGCAATGCTGTAATGGTTGAACGAGGAAAAGACGACGCGGTCCTCCATGCCGTATTCCCGGACGAGGGCGACTGCTTTTTCTTCCATCTGCTCGTACAGAATGACTCCGTTTTTCAGCTCGATGTTCAGCTCCAGCCCGGTCGGCGCGAGAAATTCCAGCACTTCGCGGAGAAGCGGAATCGGTTCGCCCGCGTAGGCCGGGAAAGCTTTCCCGGCGTCCAGCTGCCGCAGCTGCGCCCAAGTCTGGGCGACGACCGGCCCCTTGCCGTTCGTGGTACGGTCCAGCGTCTCGTCGTGAATGACGACCAGCTCGCCGTCCGCGCTCATTTGAATGTCCAGCTCGATGCCGTCCGCACCCTGCTCCACCGCCAGCCGGAAAGCGGCCATCGTGTTTTCCGGCGCTTCCCCCGAGGCCCCGCGATGGGCGTAAATCAACGTTTGCTCCGTCTTCATCCCAGTCCAACTCCTTCAATCGGTGTATGCGTTTGCTTTTCGCTTCTATCTTACACCCCGATTGTTAAGAGAACATTTCTGCAACGGCTCGCCGGGGCAGTTTTATTCCATCATCCCGGAGAGTGCTATTCCATTAAAACCGGTCAGAGGAAGAGAGGCTCTTTCGAAAAGGAGAGAGGGAAAAGCCCTTCTACCGGGCAGAAACCTTGGGCTGATAAGGCGTGGAGGGATTTGTAAAAGGCGGTTACTCGAGCAAAAAGGTGCTTGGTGCCAACCGGCTGCCAGGTTACACGAGCAAAAAAAGGTCTCAGTGCCAACCGGCTGCCAGAACACTCGGTAAGAGGCCTTGATGCCGACGGGCTACCAAAATACTCGAATAAAAGGCGCTCGGTAACAACAAGACTGCAAGGATGAATTAGAGATGGGTTTGCGTTGTTTAGGGTGCAAGGGTGGGGATAAATAAGGGGGACGGCATACAAAACAATAGGCACAAAAGAGGCGGGAAAGCAATCGTTTCCCTCCCTGACGGAATCGGCACACGGCAAATACCGGCCAAAGGGCGAAAGTTGCAAAAATGCATCATTCAGTTAGACAAAAAGAGGAATCACACGGAAATGCTGCATTTATACATCATTCGTGGCCTTATACCGGCGTTTTGGCTTACAAGCAGCGGAACATCCTGCATAATCGCATCATTTTCGGAAAAAAAGCTCTTCGGCTCGTGGGATTCCTGCACTTCTGCAGGAATCACGACTCGTAGGGAAGCGTTAAAAGGTTCCTTTCCTTTTGCATAGCTGGTCGCGAATCCAGCGGGTCTATCACGAATCTCCGGTGGGTCCAGTGAGGATCTCGCGGGACTATGGCGGACCAAGCTTCCGCTTGGTCGAATCGGCCAGGCGAGGACAGAAAATCCAAAACCGATCTCCCTATATAATGAAGCCAGGCCGTCTCATGTTTCGGGACGGCCCGGCTTCCTATGCAGAACAAAACGGACTCCGTTCATTTCACAAACATCCCGTCCAACAATTGGGCATCCCCTACGTTCGGATCGATACCAAGGGCATAGAGGACAATCGCCGCCACATCGCGGGTATGGCCGCCGGTCAGCAGCTTTCCGGGCCGGAGCACAGGTTTCCCGTCCGCTGCGCCTGTGCCGGCGGCGTCAGGCTCCACGGGTGCCGAGGCCACGGTCCGGCCATAGGCGGCGATGAAGGTGGTCCTGGCCAGCGTCCCATCCTGCCCGTGCCGGCGGGCATGCGTCAGCGCCCCTTCCGGGGAAAGCGTTCCGCCCCCATGGTCGGACGCAAGCAGGATCAGCGTATCGTCCAGCAGACCGTTCCGCTCCAGCGCCTGATAGATGGTTCCGATTTTCCGGTCGACTTTTTGCATGGCCCGGTAATAGCTTCGGCTGTACCAGCCGCGTGTATGCCCCGCAATATCCGCTTCATCCAGCACAATGAACATCAGCGAGGCGTTCCGCGCTTGCCCGGAATCCGTGTACTCCTCAAACTGGCGCACCAGCTTTGAATCGCCGCCGAAATGGAGCGACACGCCGGCGGCGGGCTCGATGTGTCCGTTCGCAATGTTTTTCCAATGGGCGAAGCAGGCCAGCCCGCGCCCGGGATACGCCTCCCGCAGCCGTCGAAAAAGAGTCGGGTAAGCTGAATGCTCGGGATAATAGCGTTCTCCGCTGATCGCATTGGTTATGCCGTGCCGCTCGTAATCCACCCCGGTCAGCATGGCTCCCCAGTTCGGCGAGGAGTAGGTGGGGAGACAGGACTGCGCCGTAAAGGTGGCGGCTCCTTTTTCGAGCAGCCGGGCGAGGTTCGGGAGCGGGTACCGGCCGCCAACTTCCGTTTTGGACGAGCTGAATGCCCGGAAATAAGGCGCCTGCGGCTGAATGGCGACTCCCCCGCCGTCGATGCCAATCAGCAGCACTCGCTTGTAGGGGGCGTCCGTTTGCGCGGGCCCGGCAGCCCCTTCGTTCAGGTTTGGCTTTTGCTTGGACCCG
>NZ_JCAPET010000016.1:0-99712 GCF_059735245.1 Gorillibacterium sp. sgz306347 | reverse complement strand
CTCGGTTTTCGCCCGCTCGGTGACCTGCTGGCGCTCGGCTTCCGTCTTCAGCGGCACCAGACGGAAGAACAGGTCCTCCGCGATGCCTGCAAAGGACGTGCCCGGCACGTTCACTTTGGCGTTGCGCGTAAAGAGCTCCAGGCTTACGCCTTCCTTGTTCAGCAGCGAGGCCGCTGCAAGCGGCAGCTGCAATTGCTGCTCGGCTACTTCGTCCGCCGCATCGGGCACAACCACCCGGGCGGCGTTCGAGCCTTCGGTTTTCAGCTGCCCGATCAGCTTCTCGGCGTCCGCCGAGGTGATCGCGATGCTGTCGGTTTTGCGATTGCCGCTGTCGGTCGTACGTTTGATTTCCACTTTTGCCACGACGCTGCCGTCATTCGTCCCGCCGTTCTCCACGTCCACCGTGATCGTCTCCACTTTCGGCGTCGGAGACGGGGTCGGCGTGGACGGGTTCGTCGTCGGCGCCGGGGTTATCGGTGTCGGCGTCGGGTCTACCGGTGTCGGCGTCGGTGTCGGATTCACCGGTGTCGGCGTCGGATCTACCGGCGTCGGCGTCGGAGCGGATGCCGTTGTTACTGCATACTTGACGGGATTCATCCGATTGCCGAAGGTATCCCGTCCTATGATATGAACATCGTAGCTTGTCCCCGGCTGCAAACCGGCTAACGTCAGCGTTTCTTCCACCAGCCCAAGCGTCGGAATGCTTCCGCTTTTTACAGCCGGTTCATTGTCCGCATCAAGGCCGTTTTCGATCTGCTCAGCGGTCGGCTGCCCGGATCCATGCGTTACCACCACATAAAATACGGTGACGGGTTTGTCCGACTGCACCAGCACGCTTGCTCCGTCCGGCGTTGTTTCGCCGCCCGCTTTCGGGTAGCCCGGCGTCATGGCCGGCTTCACGGCATAAGCCTGCACCGCATTGAGTTGATCAGTAACCAAAGTGCCGTTGGCGGGAACGCCGTTTTTGCTTTCGATGCTTCCCTCCGCTTGCTCCAGCAGGATGGGGACAACAGGGCCAATGTCGCCTTCTTTCACGGTATACGTGAATTGCAGCCCTCCTGTCATCGGGTTGACGCCGCTGTATTTGGCGAATGCAACTTGATCGCCGATGCTCAAAGAAATTGCCGGGTGTCCCTCTAAGGTAACCTCTTTGTCAAACTTGGCTTCATAGGTCAGCTTGGTGCCGATTCCATACGTGCCTGCATCAGGCCCGACCAGCCAGTTCATCGCGGGAGCGGCCAGGTCGATCGCTTCCGTTGTCGTCAGGATAACCATTTTGGGTTCAGCCTGCCGATTGTATACGCCATCCGTCAAAACCGTATAGACGTCATATTTCTGGTCCGCCTTCAGACCGGTCACGTAAACGGAATGCTCCGTCTCTTGTTCCACGGCCGTCATTCCGCTGACCGGTCCCGCGAGTCCATTTGCATCTTGTCCATAAATAATTTGATCTACCGAAGGTTTTGCCGCGCCGTGCGGCAGCGCCACAAAATGCAAGTTTCCTTTTTCGCTGCTCTTGATCTTCATTCTTGCCATCGTTTGCGTTGCTCCGGTGTCCTCAAGCGGGTACCCGGCCGCCATTTCGGGACGGATGCCGTCCGCTTCAAGCACTCCGTTCAGCGGTACGGTAACGGCGGTTTCAACCGCTACGCCCGCGCTGTTCTTAATCGTCCCGTTGTCCAGCACAAGCTTGTCGGGTGCAATGACACCGGAATCGCCTTCTTTTACGGTATAAGTCAGGAAGATTTTTTTGGTGACCGGGTCCCAGCTCACAAATTCTGTGGTGCCTTGCCCTTCCCCGATTTTGAGCTGAAGGACCGGCGTGCCGGTGACTTCAATAGGGCTGTCAAAAGCAACCTGGAACAGCATGCTGCCTCCGATGCCGTATTTCCTGGATTCCGGGCCGCTGATTTCGCTGACTTTCGGAGCCGGCGCCGCGGAGGTTTGAATGGTCGTCATCGCGGGAACGGCCGTACGGTTACCGAAGCCGTCGATCAAAACCACATAAACCGAGTAATTCCCGTTGGTTTCAAGTCCGGTTATCAAAAATTCAGCCGAATTTTCGATGTTCAGCTCCGACTGGCCTTTCAGCGCCGCCGGGGCTCCGTCGCCGTTCAGCCCATTGACGATTTGCTCGGCTGTCGGCGCTGCCGCGCCATCCTTTACCGCTACATAATAGGCGGTGCCCGGCTCGTCGGACGATACCAGGACGCGCGCTTGATCGCTGTTCAAATTCCCATCCGTCCGCGGATAGCCCGCTGCAAAAGCGGGAGCCTGACCGTCCGCCTGGATGCCGCTGATGGCAATGTTGGTCAGCTGCGAACCGGCGTTCACGCCGGCTTTGCTTCTCACCGTCCCGAGCTCCTGGTTCAAGCTTACGGGCTGAACCAGTCCGAGGTCTCCTTCCGCTACCGTGTACCGGAACAGGAGCCGCTCAAAGGGCGGAGGTTCAATTCCCGCGTATTGAGCCCAAGCCGTTTTATCTCCGATCTGAAGCTCCAGTCTCGGCGCATCGGCAGCCGTTACTTCTCGGTCAAAGCCGACTGCAAAAACAATGTCCTGCCCTTTGCCGAAGATGCCGCTGTTTTCGGAGGCTACCACATTGACTGAGGGCGGGGTAAGATCCGGCTGCCCCTTCGTCAAAAACCCTGTATAAATCGTGTGCGGGGTGGCATTGCCCGCCTTATCGGTCCCCATAAAAAAAACATCATAATAAGAATCCGGGTTCAATCCGGTCAGAGGAACCGATTTTTCCTCGTTGGACAGGACATCGACGGAACCGTCGTAGTTTTGGAGGAACTCCTCAGGGCTCGGGCTCAGCTGCCCCATGGGAACCAGTTTATAATAAACCTTCCCGTCCTCGTTCATTTTAACCTTGACCGTCGCGCTGTTATGGGTTACATCATTATCCGTTTTCGGATAGTCAACGTCCCATTGGGGAGCGGTCGTGTCCAGGATGATGCCGTCCAGCGAAACGCCGTTCAGCGTCAAATCCGCTTCGCGTCCTTGGCTGTCCCCAATGTTCGCCTGGTTCAAAACCAATTGCATCGCATATACTTGACCGTTCTGATAATCCGAAACGGTGTATTCAAATTGCAAGGCCCCCGATTCGGGATCGGTGCCGACATAACGCGCATCCTGCGGGATGGAATCCGGCCCTCCGGCATAAAACTGGAGGAATACCTCTCCCTGCACCGTGACCGGCGCACTCATGTGCAGATTAAAGATCAGCTTCTCTCCCGCTTTGTAATGGCCCGGCTCGGGCCCGGTCAGACTTACGACGGAAGGAGCCGGCGCAGGCTGGTATGAGCTTTTGCTGATCGTGTAAATTTTGTTTCCAAGATTTGTGGAGGATTGATAGGGCACGCTGATATACAATTTGTTGTCATTGCTGTAGTTGGCGGCCATTCCACTAATCTCACTAAAGTCGGGCGTATAAGGATTTTCTTGGCCGTCCACGTTGTTCTTGCCCAAAATGGTATAAATCGAGCCGGTGTACCGGTCTACCATCTTGATCTTCCGGTCATCCGGGCTGTAAAAATAGATGTGGTCCTGCTTGTCCACCGTAAGAAGCGTCGGGCTGCCGATGCCGGTCGCATAAGCTGCGTAACCGTCCCTGTCCTCGGGAGCGCCGCCGTTTCCGGCAAAGTTGCTGATGATCCCGTTAGGCGCCACTTTTGCAATCCGGTTTGCACCGCTTTCCGCGATGTAAATGTTTCCTTGGCTGTCCGCCGCAAGGGCGGTGGGAGCAGCCAGCTGTACATCCGTCGCATACCCCCACAATACGGTGGAGGTGCCGCCGCCCGCAAACACTTGGCCGGCGGAGTTGATATCGGTTACCCGGTATCTCCGAACCTGATTCTTGTCCGGGTAAGACACATAGAGATTGTTGTTATAAACGAGGATGCCGCCGATCCGGTCCGGCGTGGTGACAACCGACGTTTGCGACGACAAGTTATAATTATAACGATAGACAAAATAATTGAGTTCATCGCTGAAGAAACCGGATCTCCCGGCCGTGTAGAGTACGCCGTCCTGATAAGCAATGAAATCGTTAAAATATTCTCCTTGCGGATCTTTCAGAATCGACTGCGCCTTGCTGGAGTTATACTTCATAATGGCGCTTTGTGAAGAAAGGGCATAAAGATTTTCGTCGGAATCGACGTCCAATCCACCCGGGTTGCCGAGCGAAACATATTCGGATACTGCATAGTAGTTATCCGCGGCCTCCGCCTTGCGTGTCCCGGCGACTCCCGCCAGTTGGCCTGCTATCAAAGCAAGCGTCAAAAACAATGCGACCAACCGTTTGCCTGCCGGCTTCTTTCTGTGATGCATGTTGTGCCTCCTCAATGATGTTGGTGGTCTTGAAACCTTTGCCATTATACATGACGCCTCTGAACAAACTCTGAACAATTTTTACATAAGAATTGTTATAACATATCAGGAACTGGTTTAAGTGAGAACATATAGGTATTCCTGTCTTCTGTCCGGCATAATTGCCAATCGAAATCTTTTACAGGTGGAAAGTGAAAAGGACCCCCTCCCTTCTTATGGAAGAGATAGAGTCCTTTCATTGAAATCAGCGGTTTCGCGGATCAATTCCGGAAGTCAAACTGTACCGGAACGCCCGCAGAGACGGTGAAGCTCCGGTTGGCTCCACTCTCCCAGACGACATTGCCGCCGCTGTCTTTTTTGATGGCTTTGAACGCAATGGTTTTCCCCGCCGGCAGCGGAATGGTGATCGTCCATTCCGGATAATTCGGGCAGACCGCCGGGCCGGCTGCCAAGGCGGGATTCCAGCCGCCGAGTTCCGTAACGTCCCCGACGATGTAAATGTTTTGCCCGGGAACGGTTGCTGCGTTTTGAACCCGGAAAGTAACAGGAACCAGCTGCCCTTGACCGCCCGGATCGCGGTCCGTGACAACTCCGTCTTTGATCCAGGCGTTGGCGGTTACCAAATACCCGGGCTGGTTTGAAGCGGGGGTCTGTTTTCCGCCGCTGTTAAAGATCACGCGCGCCTGGTCCCAGCCCGTCAAGGTATAGGAGTACCAGCCGTTTCCTTCCTCCCTCATCGGCGTGCCGGGCCAGGGCGCTCCTTCTTTTACAGGAGCGATCCGGTCGTCGTAATAGTAAATGCTCGGCGTGCCCCAACCGGAAGGCTTATAATAATGAACCTTCAGGGCAGCGGCGCCCGGATCTTTTTTTACAAAGGTGAACGTCTTCGCCGCCGTGCCCGCCGTCCCGGTTGCCGTCAGTTTTAAAACATATGTGGTGTTAAAAGGCGCGCCCGCACCGATTTGAATTGTTTGGCCCGACTGGAAGGCGGCCGGGACCCCGTCGTTCAGGGTATAGCTGGCCTGATGCGCGTTGGCAAACGTCATTTTGACGGCCAGCGAATCGGTATAGAACGCTCCCTCCGGCACATCGATCGAGACCGAGGGGCCGGGAACGGAAGCTTCGTATAGAACCGCGATTTTTCCTCCGCCGATGTCTCCGGTAATCGTGCCGTTTTGTACCGTAAACGTGCCGCCGCCCGCCGCTTTGTTGACGTAAGTGCCGTTTGCCAGCCCCGTGGGCGATTGAATACGGGCGTGCCCGCCCAGATTGACAATGGTCATTCCCTTCGCGCCGCGTTCGATCAGCATGATTTCGTTGCCTTGCGTCCGCAAATACTCTCCTTGTCCGGCCATGGCGTTATGAAAATCGTTGACGGCCGCAATATCAGGGTCCTTCCAAAGCGTATTGCCCGGATCGCCCAGTCTGGCCGCGAACTTGCCGCCGCCCGCCGGCCGGTTGAAAAACAGAGAGGTCGTTTCTGCTCTCGATGCGACGAGAGCCCAGCCCATTTTAATGTGCCAGTCGCTCAGATGGGTGGATTCGTTGCTGTCGTTGGCATACGTATCATGGGATTCCACCCAGGTCACCAGCTTGGAAGGGCTTACATTATTGGCGTTATAAAACTTGGCGTTATTCGTATTTTTGCTTTCGACGGCGCTCCGGACGCTGTGGCCGTAACTGGAGGCGGTCAAATTCATGTAATTGGCATACCCTGCGAAATTGTCCGCGCCGCCCTGAAGCACCTCGCCGTAAAGAAACAGGTTCTGCCGGTTTTGCAGCGACCCCAAAACCCGTGTCCAAAAATTAGACCCGCCGTCTTCTCCCGGCAGCTCAATGTGTTTGGCGGCGTCAAACCGGAACCCGTCCGCTCCAAGACGGACCGCGTCGTTCAGAAACGCAATGATTTTGTCCTGAAGCTCCTGGTTTGATGTGTTCAGGTCGGGCAGTCCGATGCCCCATTGGGTCACCTGCCACCGGTTGTTCCAATTTTCGACGCCTCTGGCTTCATGCCAGAAATGAGGATTGCTGCGGATCGAGGGGTCGACATTGGCTGCAGGCGTATATTGCAGGCTGCCTCCGCCCGCATTGGCGGTATGATTGGCAATGACGTCCACAATGATGTTGATGCCGTATTTCTCGGCTTCCTCACACAAACGCCTGAATTGCTCCCGGCTCCCCAACTGCGAATTGCCGATGGAAAAGCCGACCGGCTGATATAGCACCCACCATTTGCTGCCTTCGGTCAGCGCTTCCTTGGCGGGTTGGACGGGAGACGTTTGAATGGATTTGTAACCGGCCTCGGCGATTGCCGGAAGCTGGCTCGTGATGCTGTCAAACGACCAGTTCCAGGCGTGGAAAATCACCCCGTCCTGGGTTCTAGCGGGCAGCCCGTAATTCGCCGCCGCGGCCGCATCGGCGCTCGGCGCCTCGCCCGTACGGTTTCCTTCCGCATATACGGAATAGGAAGAACCGAACACCTGAAGCAGCAGCGCAAGGCTCAATAGGACATTCCACAAATAGCTTGTTTTCTTTTTCATACAAACACGCTCCTTTTCTTCGCTCTAGCCTGGCGCAATGAAATGGCATTTTACAACGGGAATGAAAATGGCCTCTGTGTTCCGGTTTGTTTCTGCGTCACCTCCTTAACAGAGAGAACCTAGCGTTTGTGCAAGCGTTTGCGTAAATTCCAATTTTAGTATGTTACGAATGGGGAAAGAAGTAAATACCTCCATTCCGACTTATTCTTATATATAATAAGCACACTTTATAAATTCTCGACTTTCGTCGCTCTTTCTTGCAGTTTTTTGTGATTCCAACGAATGCGCAAATGGATTTTTTTGCATTACAAATATGCGCAATTGCACTCTTTATACGTGTCCGTCTGACTGTGGTCCTCAAGTCTCACTCCCCCAGCGCCGGATGCTCAGAAGCCGCCAACCAATAAAAAAGGAACCGCCCGCCCGCGCCGGGCTGCGTTCCTTTTCGTGTTCCTCTCTATCTGTTTGATAAGCGTATGTATTCGTAACCGGTACCGTTAGTTTTCCAAACGTCTATATTCTCGCAAGCTGTTCGGGATATGGCCAGCCGCAAAAACCGCGCTTAGGATCAGCATGGGGACAGCGTGGAGAACTACCGAGGAAAAAGCAAAATAAACAACCGGAAAAACGGCCATCGGCACCGGAATCGACCGCAAGGGCGCGAACAGCAGCTTGTACTCCCGGTCCCCCCGAAAGTACCGGGCCCAGCCCAAACCGTACAGAAAAAGCGAGGCCGCCATCCCGGCCAAGGCCAGCATATCGTACCATTCCCGCAGCTGAACAGCATAAAACAAAGGAATCAGCGTAACCCCCGCCCTTCCAAGCCCCTCCGCGAGCGATAACGTCGGGTGAGGCGCGGCCTTTTCGGCCGGCATATGGCGCGGTTCGGACTTGAAAAAAAACAGATTGGGCAGCAAGATCACAAGCGGTACTAAAAGACTCCATGGATGAAACAAAGCCGTTCCCCTCCTCGCCGGCATGCAGCGGTTTCCACCGTATCCATTCGACACGGAAAGCCAAATTCCTCGCAAAGCTGCCGCTGCGGCAAATAAATCGTTCACATCGGACAATCGAAAGCGACGGTAAACCGGCCTCCTGCTACATTTTCCATGCTAGTCTCATCGTAAAAAGTCTATCCGCGGCAAACGGATAGACTTTTTTAAATTGCTCATATCTCTTAAAGCACTGTCTCCCGTTTTTTCACCGGAATCCAGATTTCACTCCGGTATTGCGGCGAGGTCGTATCCTTGCTTTCGTTCCACAAAATTTCCGGTCCATTAACCTGCTCGTAGACGGAGGACGGGAACCATTCGGAGTAAATCCGCCCCCATACATTTTGCAGCGTTTCCGGGAAAGGGCCCACCGCTTCAAAAACCGCCCAGGTCGACGCCGGGACCTCCAGCTTGGCGAAACGATCCGGGCATTCCTTTGTCGTCGCTACACCGATATAATGATCCAGTTCCCCTTTTTCCTCCATGCGGCCTTCCGGGAAATTCGCCGATGCGCTTACAAATCCGGACGGTTCGATATTCGAGAGTCCTTTGAGCTCGGTTATCGTCTCCATGTCCAGGCTTTGCCACATGGATGCTATGGCCGGGTTCACGCCGTGAAAAACGATCGGCACCCGTTTGTGCAGGCCGACGATCCGGAACGCTTCTTTTTCCGTCACACGATACTTCATTTCGGTTCCTCCTTGGATGGTCAACTGAAAGGTCATGCGCGGGAATACTTTGAGCGGCCGGCCCATCTGCCGGGCTTCCGAAGGCATGACGCCGTGAAAAAGCTGAAACGCCTTGGCAAAGGAATCGGGCGACTGATAGCCGTATTTCACCGCAACGTCGATGATCCGCAGATCCGTTTGCTGCAGGTCGAATGCCGCCATCGTCAGCCGCCTCCGCCGGATGTACTCGGACAGCGGAAGCCCGGCGAGAAAGGAAAACATCCGCTTGAAATGATACTCCGAGCACAGCGCGCGTCTCGCCAATTCCTTGAAATCAATTTCATCCGCCAGCTTTTCCTCCACGTACGCCATCGCCTTGTTCATGTCTTCAAGCAAGTTCAAAGCCATTCCCTCCTTTCACAGTCAACATTACCAAAAGCCGCGTCTGCCGGTCCGACAGTTGGTGCACCGGATTGTCGGGTCCTCGGCAAGCCTTTCCATGGAGCCCTGCGCTCCCTTCTCTCCCATCATAGCATGAAAGCCGCCGTAAAACGGCCTCCGCTTTCCTTGTCAGCCGCTTGTGAAAATTATAACGAATCCGTCAAATTCTTGCCGTCTTTGTCCTCTACTCGCGTCTTATAATAGACTTGTTGGAAAATTTTGAGACGGAGGTCGATCGACATGGCAAGGTTTACCCTGCCGCGGGATATTTATTACGGACCGAATGCGATGGAAGAGTTACGGCAATTGAAAGGATTCAAAAAAGCCATCATCGTAACCGGCGGAAGCTCCATGCAAAAGTTCGGATTTCTTCGGAAGCTGGAAACCATCCTGAACGAAACGGGACTGGAGGTTCGCTTGTTCGAAGGCGTCGAGCCCGATCCCTCCATTGAAACCGTTATGGCCGGAGCCAGGGCCATGCAGGAGTTTCAGCCGGATGTCATCGTATCCATCGGAGGCGGCTCCCCGATCGACGCGGCCAAAGCCATGTGGGTGTTCTATGAGTATCCCGAATTGAGTTTTGAAGAGATCAAGGAACCGTTCAGCATGCCGAAGCTGCGCAAAAAAGCGATCTTCGTGGCCATCCCCTCCACGAGCGGAACCGCCACTGAAGTGACCGCCTTCTCCGTCATCACCGACTACTTCAACAAGGTTAAGTATCCGCTCGCCGACTTTGAAATCACGCCCGATATTGCCATTTTGGACAGCTCCCTGCCCGAGACGATGCCCCAGACTCTGGTGGCGCACACGGGCATGGACGCTCTTACGCATGCTCTTGAAGCCTACGTCGCCACGGCGCGCTCCAGCTTTTCCGATCCGCTGGCCAAGGAAGCGATCTGTATGATTTTCCGCCATCTGACCGATTCCTACAACGGCAGCACCGAAGCGCGCGCCGAGATGCATGTGGCGCAATGTTTGGCCGGTATGGCGTTCAGCAATGCCTTGCTCGGCATCGCTCACAGCCTGGCGCACAAGATCGGCGCGCAGTACGAAATCCCGCACGGCTGCTGCAACGCCATTCTGCTTCCGTATGTGATCCGGTTTAACGCTCAGGTCAGCGAGGCGCGTTATGCGGATATTGCAAGGAGCCTGGGCCTTTCCGGCCAAGACGATGCCGAATGCGTCGCCGCGCTGATTGAGGCGATTGACAAATTGAACCGGGAGCTTAAGATTTCCGTCAATTTCCGGAATTACGGCGTTACCGAAGAAACCTTTGAAGCCAGCCTGGACTTTATCGCCGAGCAGGCGGAAAAGGACCCGTGTACCGGAAGCAATCCCCGCCCGGCATCCGCTGCGGACCTGAAGGAAATTCTTCGCTCCGCCTATTACGGAGCCGTTGTGGAAATCTGAATGGCAAACAAAGCCCTTTCCATGTGAGTCCTCACGATCCGGCCCGGATGACAAACGCTCCCTCGGACCGTCATGTCCGGGGAGCGTTTGCTGTTTTGGCGGGGCGGATTAACGGAAATGCAGGCGCAGCGTATTCTCGTCGGCGCTGCGGATCACCTGCACATTGCTGGTTTTCCGGAGCGAAACCAAAGCGCCGCTCCCCAGCTCCGGTTCTGCATCCGCGAACTTGGCCGTATAGATGTCGCCCGTCAATTCCGGCTCCGCTGCCGAATCCCAGCTTTCCGGGTACCACATCAGGATAAGTTCCTTCGTTTCCGGGTAGTGCAGGCTTTCCAGCGTGTAGCCGGTTTGCGGAATCGCCATGTGCTGCCCTGCAAACCCGGCAACCGCCTGCTCCCGGTATGCCGTCAGCCGGCCTTCGGCAATCGGAGCCGACTCGGGAACATACAGGCTGGCCGCCGGTGCAGGCGGAGCCTCTTTTCCTTCCGGTGCGGCGGCCGTGTCCGGGCGGACAGCGGCGGACTGTGTGCCAACTACGTTCATTCTGCTGTCTACGTTTGACTGCGCGTAAACGGACAAGCCAAAGCTGGACATGGCCACCGAGGCGCCGATTCCCGCGAGAATCAGGACGGACCTCCAGTTTTTTTGCATGCTCATTCCTCCAAATTCCGTATTCCGGACCTCCGGATGTCCGGCTTCACCAGACTACCACCGGCAGGTCAAGATCCCGTGGGGGTTTTGTCAGCGTTTTGCAAAACTTCCGCGGCCGGAAGCCGCAAGCAAGCCCGTGTCCCGCCTCCCGGTCGCCCTCCGAGCGCAAGGCTGCCCCGATGCGCTCTTGCAATCGCCCTGCATAACGGGAGACCCAGTCCATGCCCGCTGCGGTTCCGGTCCCTGGCCGGGTCCAGGGTGAAAAACGGCTCGAATACCCGCTCCGTATAGGCTGCCGGTATGCCGCTTCCTTCATCGGAAACGCAAAGAACGATGTCCTCCCGCTCGCGGTACGCTTCCATCGTAATTACCGATCCCTCAGGCGAAGCTTTGGAGGCGTTGTCGATCAGGTTTCCCAGCAGCACCAGGAGCAGCTCCCGGTCCGCCAGAACCATCCCGGCGAATTGTCCGGTTTCCAGCCGCTGAGCTTTCCCCGCCAGGAGAAACCGGAACCGGTCATGCAGTTCCTCCGCCAGAAGAGAAAGCTCGCCGTCCTCCAGATTTGCCGCTTTTCCGTTTTCCAGATTAAAAAGCTCCATCAAGCTGCCCGACAAGGCGTCGAGCCGTTCGCTTTCCCGGCGGATAAAAGCCAGCGCATTGTCCCGGTCGGGTTTCTTTAAATCGTAATGCTGCATAAGGCTCGCGTACCCCATGATGGAAGTGAGCGGTGTCTTTAGCTCGTGGGCCACGCTTGCAATAAACAGTTCTCTTTCTTTGACCGTCCGTTCCAAGGCTTCGGTCCGGGAACGGACCGCATCCGTCATCCGGTTGAACTCCGCCGCCAGTTCGCCCAGCTCATCCCCGCCCTCCGCACATACCGGCGTTGCCTGCTCTCCTCCCGCAACCAGGCGAACCTGTTTTCTCAGCTCCGCCAGCGGGCGAAGCGCCCTGCGGATCAGCATGAACAGTCCGGCCGCGAGCACCAGCATACCCGCCGACAGCCAAGCGGCCGTTTCGGTGCCAAGAGCTTTTTGGAGGCGGAGGAATTCCGTCGTATTGCGGGCGCAGTCCAGCCGGAACCGCCTGCCTCCGGTTTCGATCCAGCCGGAAACGTAAAGCCAGCTTTCCGCCCCCTTTTTCCGCCAAACAAAGCTGCGGCTTCCGTCCTTTGGAGGATCAAGTCCCATGAGTGCGGCGGTTTCAAGGTCCATACTGCTGAAGAGCACTTGCCCGCTTTCATCCGTCATCGCGATTGAACGTTCCTGATCCGGGTAAAATCGGGCGTAATGGCGGACCGCTTTCTTAATCAGTTCGGGCCCGTGTGCGGCATCCAGCCCATAAGTGTCCGCCAACGCTTCGGCATGCAAAACGAGAGAATCCGCCAGCATGCGGTGCTGCTCCAGCGCGTTTGCCTGTTCCCGGTCCAAGCTGCGCCCGGTTGACACGGCCATAATCCGGAAGGCCATTCCGGTCATCAGGACCAATACCAGCAAAGCCGCCGGCACATACAGCCGCAGCCAGAGCTTCACTCCCGGGGAGGCGGTCCCATTCATAAGGGATACTCCAGACGGTAGCCGACTTTGTGCACCGTTTGAATAACGTCGGCCAGCCCGAGCTTGGTGCGCAGCTGCAGGACATGCGTATCCACCGTCCGCGTGCTCCCGTAATAATCATATCCCCAAATCCGGCTCAGCAGAGACTCACGGGAAAAGGCGATGTTCGGATGCTGCAGGAAAAAAGCCAGCAATTCGTACTCCTTGGGTGTCAGAACAGCCGGCCGGCCTTCCCGGTACACTTGCCGGCTGTCCAAATTGATCTTCACGCCGCCTATGACGATCTCGCGTGCGTGATTCGGATGCAACCGCCTCAGCACCGTTTCCACTCTTGCCAGTAGTTCCAGTACGTCGAACGGCTTGGTTATGTAGTCCTCCGCTCCGCAGCGGAGCCCGTTTACTTTGTCGGCCACCGTTGTTTTTGCCGAAAGAAAGATGACCGGCACTGTTTTTCTTTTAAATAGCTCCAGTAATTGATAACCATCCATGCCGGGCAGCATGATGTCAAGAAGCGCCAGATCAAAGCGGACCTTTTCGCCAAGAGACGACGCGGTCTCTCCGTCGTGCGCTACTTCGCAGAGGTAACCGGATGATGTTAATGCCAGTTGAACGAGATTTGCAATGGACGGGTCGTCTTCCGCAACGAGAATTGAGTACGCCATCAGTTCCTCCTGGTCCAAACGGTTTTTCTATCCTCCTATTCTAACGGAAACTCCAGGGGGTTTTGTCATCCTTTTGTAAAAATGCCCGTGTATGCAAGAACAAAAGGATTAGGAGAACACAAAAAACCTGGAGGGAAACCGGACATCCTGTTGTCCTCACCTCTTGGTATAATCGGGATAGTACATAAAGGATGGTGACGGCCATTGGCCAGCTATGAGTATTCGACAAAAGAAGAACTAACCGAAGCGATCCATAAAGCTTACCTGCAGCTGGATGCGGAATTCGACGGGATTGCCGATGAGGAGGCGGATATCCGGGTGCCGGGCGCGGACCGAACCCCCCGTGAAATTATCGCTTACCAGCTCGGCTGGCTTGAATTGGTCATGCAGTGGGAAAAGGAAGAGCAGGCCGGGGCCGTTCCGGAGATGCCCGCGCCGGGTTACAAATGGAATCAGCTGGGGGAGCTGTATCAGTCCTTCTACGAGCGGTTTTCCGGCCCTCCTTTAAGCGAGCTGAGAAGCCGGTTCCGGGAAGCCGAGCAATCGTGGCTGAAGTGGATCGGCACGTTAAGCGAACGGGAGCTGTTTGTGCAAGGCGTGCGCAAATGGACCGGTGACAATCCGAAGTGGCCGATGGCCCGCTGGATTCACATCAATTCGGCTGCGCCGTTTAAATCGTTTCGCGGCAAAATCCGAAAATGGAAAAAGGACCGGCCGCAGCTCCGTTGAGCCATCCGGCAGCAGCAAAAGAACCCGCAAGTCCGTCTCCGGCTTGCGGGTTCCTTCCGAGTCGGAGCGGACAATCAAGGCTTTGTAAACGTAACGGTTACAGTGATAGGCTGTGTGCCCGAATTCCGCAGATAAAGCATATCGTTAAAGCCCGGATTAATATAGTAATAGCTAAACGTGATTTGCTGGACGAGCTCGCCACGTACGCTACCCATCCAGGCGTGCTCTTTGCCGTTAAACATAACGTATGCGTCCCCGTTCAATGAGGAGGCGGTATACGGATTGGCTTGTTCGATCTTGGCGAAAACGGCATTGGGATGGCCGCCGGGCGGGACAAAAAGGACCGGACGCATCTCCCCGGGCTGAACCGTCAGCGTCAAGGGCTGATTATAGGCTTGGACAACCGAAAGTGCATGAGCGGGACGGGCGAAAACAAACAGGAGACTGAGCATCATGACAGCAGACAATAAGGCTTTCATGGATCGCATTTCCATTCCTCCTTGACTGTTTTGAAATCTCCATCGTGTAATGCAAAAAACGGCCAATATCAGCATTTCCGCGGTGCCGCTCTGTATCAGCCTCAGCAAAGCCGGGGGCAATGGGAACGCTTACACTTTTGCTCCTGCTTCTCCGCCTTTCCTCCTGCCGGTGGACTGATGCAAAGACGAGTTCCGTCCTCCGTAAAACGACAAATGCCACCATTCGCTTGGAAGCATCACCGCCCGTTCTTATAGAATATTATGAATATTATTACAATTTATAGTATATCACTCAGGTTGAGCACTGTAAAATATTTCTTTTGTTAACGTTTTTGCGTGTATTTTTTTCTTTCATCCAACTTTTCTCCTGCACTTTGAAAGAAATCCGCTGCATAAAAAGCGACCCCTCAATGGGGCCGCTTTCTGCTTTTCCGACTAATCGGCTCATTGGACGGCATAATTCAACAAGACCGCCTCCCGGCTGTTTTCGTCATACGCGATCCAGATTTCGTCTCCGGCTTCTACGCCGTAAAGCGGCTCGATGGTTTGGTCGATCCGGTACTCCGTCCCGCCGCGTTCGACGACAATCTCCGCACGAGGACGCTCGCCGAATGTTCCCTTAAACGTCACCGAAATCACTTTTGCGCCTCCCTGTTTGCTTTTCAGAAGACGCACTTCCTTTGCGTATTCCTCCTTGTTGGCCAGGACGGGAATCGTCATTCCGACAGACACGGGCATATCCAGGGGGACGAATTGGCTGGAGGTTTTCCGGACGCTTGTTTGACCGCCGGTGACCAAAGCTTCCATCAGCAGCAGCCGCCGGCTGCCGGTACGGACCGGAAACTCCTCAAGTCTCGTAATTTGCCCGTCAAGCTCCAGCTGCCCGGCTTCCTTGTACTCGATCAGCCGCCCGTAGCTGAAAAGGCGAACCACCCCCTCCGTCCGCATCAGATTGGCTTTCTCTCCTTCACGGTAGTGAAAGCCCGGCGCACATACGACAGGTACGGAATAGGATTGCCCCTCCGCTTCAAAATGCAGAAGGAGCGCCTTTCCCCGCTTTGCGTCTCCGATAGCTTCCATACGCTTGAGGATGGCTCCACGGATAAATTCCGGCTCCGGCGGCGGGGGCATGGTTTCGTCCGTTACAAACACGGCTTTGCCCGTCCGGCGGATATAGGAGATCAAGACGGGGGCTCCCGGCTCCACGGAAGTCAAAAAGGATACCACTTTCTTGATTTTCACTTCCTTGGTCTGCCCTTCATCCTGAAAACGCACCGTGAATTCCACCTGGGGTTGATTGTTGATGTACATTCCCGTTTCCTTTGCGCCTGCAATCGTGCCTTGCAGCAGGACGCCCTCCGCCTTCTGCCTGGCGTTTTGCCTTCGGAGGTAAAGCGAACTAAAGAAGAGGATGACAACGGGAAGGAACGGGATGAACAGCCAGACGATCCAGTTGATGACCAGCGGTCCGCCTTCCTTTACATAGGCCAAAAAGCTCCGCAGCGAGATGGTGTCCTCTCCCTCGCCCATTTGCCAGCGCTTTGCTTCTTCTGCGGTGATAAATGCGCTCGTCGAGTCGGCAAGCTTCAGCAGACCGGCCGCTTTTTCCTTCTGGGCATAATACAGCGTTCCACTCGCGTTTTCCTTGTAGAACCGGGCTCCGCCGCTATCAAGATCTTCATAGGCTAATCCGCTCAAGATCGGGGTGGCGTCGGTGAAGCTCCGGCTCGTTTCATTGTAAAGATAACCGAGAAGTGTGCCGTTTGCTTCGTCTTCGGCGGAGGAACCCGCAACGAGCACTTCCTCGTCGTTCAACAGGTAAAGTTTTGCCTGGTAGACCGGCTGCGGAGTCTGGAGAACCTCCCCGTCCTCGCCGGTAGTCGCGTTGTAAAAACGGACCTGGCCGGGGAACTTGCTATCCTCGCGAAGCAGCCGGTCCGCCTTCAAACCAAACCGTTTGGCAAATGCCGCGCCTGCCCGTTCCTGCGCTTGGAACATTGTCTCATCGGGGTCCTCCAGCAGCACAGCCGGTTCATCTGCTTCCGTCAGCAGACCGCTGACAATCGCCTGCCGTTCGTCTTTCAGATCGACCTCGTACATAGGGACGGCCCATTCGTTTTGGAAGCTTCCGGATACCGGCGAGATGCGAGTCGGACGGGATGGAAGACCGCTCCAGCCGTTCAGATTCAGAAGCTGCAAGCCGGCATTCCGGACTACTCCCAGGTTTACCGCGTGACTCTCCGTTTCGTTTGCAAAAAACAGCCGCCCTCGCCACTCGAACGCCTCCGAATCAAGAAAACCCGACAGCCAGACCCTACTTTCTATCAGTTCCTCCGCGCGGCCGTCAGGGTCGATGACATAGACCGACATCGTATTCCCGGTGTCGTTCGTTGCGACAACAAGCTTGCCCTTCTGATAAGAGGCGATCAGTTGACGGTGAATGTCGGAACGAAGCGGGACCTCCGCCAGCGTTTCCCGGGTTTCCGTATCGTACAGAGTTGCCTGCAAGCCGTCGGCACCGTCCGTTATGCTAGCCAGCCGTTTGCCGTCTTCCATATAAAAAAGATGGCGCACTTCCGGCAAGCGGCTTTCCGTTCCCTTCACCCGGTCGCTGTAATCGTTCCACACCAGTATGCTGATAATAAGAAACGGCACAAAAAAGATCAGCTTGGATAAAAATTTCATTTTTTTCACTTGGCTCTCTCTCTCCTTCATTCACATCCCTAAAAGGGTAGCAAAAAAGAAGATCAAATACCAGAAACGAAATCCTCATTTTCCCATATTGCGCACCTGCTGTTCTGTGCATCAAAGGTACCGGGAGGGTCAGGCGGATTCCTTTTGCAACGTAAAAAACCGGCGGAAGGCCCCGCTTCGCTCCCGCAGCTCCGAAAGCGTTCCCCTTTCCACGATACGGCCCTCCTCCATGTAAAAGATTTGATCGTACATGCCCAGCAGCTCTTCGCTCAAGTTATGCGTGATGGTGACAAGCGTCAGCTCTTCCATTTCCAGCAGCCGGCTTTCGATTTCATAGGCGGTTTGCCGGTCGACCGCGGAGGTGCCTTCATCGAGAACAAGCAGCGGCTTGCGGCGGATGAGCGCCCGGGCGACTGCGATCCGCTGGCGCTGGCCTCCTGAAAGAGCGGCGCCGTTTTCTCCTGCGGGCGTATCCAGTCCGGCGGGAAGCTCATCCAGGAAGCGAAGCATGCCGCTTTGCTCGGCAGCCTGCCGGACCGCTTCCTCGGAAAACGGTTCATCCAGGCAAATATTATGCCGGATGTCCGTATCGAACAGGTATACGTTTTGATGAATGAATGCGGTTAATTCCCTCAGCCCGTTCGGGTCCAGCTCTCTCAGCTCCGCGCCGTCGTAGGCCACCGTCCCCCGGTATTTGCCATAGCTGCCGGTCAGCACCTTGACCAGCGTCGATTTCCCGCAGCCGCTTTGCCCCACCAGCGCATATTTCCCTCCCTTTCGCAGGTCCAGATCGATGCCGGACAACACATCCCGCTCGCGGTAAGCGAACGATAAGCCGCGCGCCTCCACACCGGTGTGAAACGTCGCTTTGCTGTTCCCCGGAAACAAACGCTCCGCATGATCGGATAAGGTCCCAAGCCGCTCCAGCACCGGCCTGGCTCCTTGCATTTTGGGGATGCTCTGCATGATGACCAGCACCGGGCCGACAAAACCGCCGCTCAGCTGGACCAGCGCCACCAGCATACCGGCCGAGAGCTTGCCCGTGATAATCAGATAAGCGGCGATAAAAACGACGGCGAATTGGGTCAGGTAGGCCAGCATCTCGGATAAACTTTCGTTCAAGGCAAGCAGCCGGTCCGCCGCGAATTTGGTGTCCGCCGCCGCACGGTTTTGAACACGGAACTGCCGCTCGCTCCTTTTTTGCATGGCGAATGCTTGGATGACCTCATACCCGAGAAGCAGATCCTTCAGCTTTCCGGTGAAAACGGACATCTGGCTGGAAACGGCGTTTTGCCGGACCTGCAGCGGCTTGCCGAATAACGAAGGTACCGCGAACATCAGCACCATACAGACCAGCAAAATGCCCGTCACGAGCGGACTGTAGTAAAACAACAGGATGAGAGAGGAAAGAAAAATGACGATGTTCTGCAGCGTCTGGAGCAGCGGTACCATATAGTTTTCCTCGACCAGCTTGATGTCGTTGGTGAGGGCGGAAAGATAGTCCGCCGTATTGACGGAGGCGAATTCGTCGGCGTTCCGGTTCAAAACACCCTGAAAAACGCCGCTGCGCAGTGATACCGTCATGTTGCGGAACAGGGCTTTTCCGCTCACGGAAGAGAGATAACCGAACAAACCGAGCAGCAGCAAATATCCGGCCGACCATAAAAGAATGCGCCAAAACGTCTCCATATCTCCCAGAAGAGCCGCATCAATCACTTTCTGAAGAATGAGTGCGACCAATACCGCCGCCGCTGATGTAACAATGCTGCACACTACCGTTGCGGCAAGCAGGAGCCGGTTTTTTCGCAGTGCCTCTTTCATAAGATGTTCCTCCTACATATTAGATTATGATCTAACTTGTAGGAAAATCATAAAACAATAATCGAATATCGTCAAATGTTTTTGATGAACTTCTAATTATCTGGTCATATGCGAAACCTGTGACGGCGGCCGCGCTCTTTCTTTCCAAACAAAATAAAACGGGCCGGAGCGGAGGAGTCCCCCGACCCAGCCCGTTTTTGCTTCCCGCCCGCCTTACGGCTCAATCCCCCATACAAGCTGTCCATTCGTATAACCGGTAACCTGTTCGTTGTTGACGTACTGGCTGCTGGATGCCTTAAACGAGTAATCGTTCGCCTGATTGTAATTGGACCAGTTGGTCTTGGAGAAACGGGCCTGAATTTCGGCGCTTTGGCCGGGGTTCAGCGTTCCGGCTGCGCTTGTAAAGCCGATTTCCAGATAATAATCGGCTGTGGCAGCGGGAGTCGCCAGTTTTACGAATTTGCTGGTGACATTGGCTGCGCCGACACTCGCCCAGTCGCACCAGAAGCTCTGTGCATTTTCCCCGTCAATCGTATAGTAATACCGGAGTTTTACATCACTGAGCTGGATCGGAGAATCACCGGTGTTGACGACCTTGAACTTGGGCGAAATTCCGTTGGTGGAGGCGCCTGTGTTGCCGTTGAAGGCTTGGATCGTCAAGTCTCCGGCCGGCAAAGGAACGCTGCTGTCCGCCACATTTACGGTAAGAACGGGGTTCGTTCCTCCGCTGAAATGAAACGTGATCGCATTTTGCCCAAGCGGCAGCGTAGAAAGATAGGATTTGCTCAAAACAACAGCCGTGCCCGATGCGGTATAATCCTGGCCCGCTTTAAGCGTGTAAGCTCCGTTCGTAATACTTGCAAGCTGTTGTCCGTTTAAGGTAAGGGATACGGAAATATCCTGCTGCAGATTAACCGCTTTATCAAACGCGGCATTCACGGGCGAAATCGCGGCGCCCGGCGTTGTATCCACGATTTTGACTTTTAATACGGGATCTTTTCCTTGATTAAAATCAAAGACGATCGAATGCTCGCCAACCGGAAGCTGAGCCAGGTATGCTTTTTTGAGGAGCAGCGTGCTTCCGCTCAGGGTGTAATCCTGGTTCACAGTCAAGGCGTTGGCGCCTGCCCGGAGCGCGGTTAACGTATTGCCGTTCAAAGTTACGGTTACGGCTTTGTCGCTTTGATTGGGCGCATATTTGTCAAATTCGACATTTACTGGTGTGATGGAAGAATTGGGGGTGGGATCGTCCACCTTCAAATCGGGCAGCTCGTCCAGCGTGATGACATAATTGCTTTGATAAAGCGTTTTGAGTGTGGCCGGGTAATTAAAGGCGGTGCTCATGAGATGCTCCCCGTACCAGGGGCAGAAGTACAGCCATCCCGCTTTTTCCTCCGTCAGATTCTGCAGGCTCGGGACCGTGTCGTTCTCCGTCATGGCCACCATTTTCTTGCCGTCGGTTAAATTCACCAGCTGATAGAAAGTAGACGTAATGGCATCCTCGTTGGGTACGCCGGACAAACCGTCATAACGGTTGTAAACCGTATTGTATTTGTCGTAGCCGACAAGATCCACTTGATCGTCGCCCGGATACCAGGCGGGGGAAGTGCTGTACACGTAGCTGTTGTAGGTCCAGATCAGGTTATGCAAGCCGTACGTTTCCGTAAGCTCGGTATAAAGCAGATCCCAAAGCTGCTTGTACACTTCCGCGCCTGCGGAAGCCCACCAGAACCATGCGCCTTCGCCGTTGAGCCCGCCGTTGCCCTCCGCCTCATGATAGGGACGGAAAATAACCGGCACTTTGTTTTCCTGCAGAATGAGCAGCTGTTCCGCCAAATCTTCAATGGTCAGCATCACGTATTGATATTCTTTCGTTCCGGGAACGACGGCATTGGCCGTATTAAAATTGGTATCGGTCGGCTTGTAGGTAGCGTCCTTCCAGTCTACAAACGTTCCAAGCTGATAGGTGGTGAAGTTTTTGGGCACATTGATATGCCAGCTCGCTGTCGCGATCCCGCCCCGGTTGTTCACCCAGTCGATCATCCGGTCGGTTGTGCCGTCCTCCCAACCATAAAGCGGATTGTAGTTCATAAAATCAAAGCCGCGAATGGCCGGATACTTGCCGGATAAATCATGAATCCAATCAAATTCCAGCTCGTAATTGCCGTTGTTCCCGCTTCCGTAAATCTCCTGCTGGCCGGAGATAATATGGTGGCCGTATACCTCGGTTAAGTAATTCATCAAAAGCTGGGTTTCCGGGGTAGCTTGCGAATCGGTGAGGACAGGCTGCACCTCCAGCGGATCAAGATCGGCATAATCCACGGTGAAGGCGTCGAAATAAGCGAAGCCCCAGCCGGCCTTCAATTGGATGGTGTTGCTTCCTTGCTTCAGTTTGTGAAAGCCGAAATCGAAGTTCGACCACGCTTTTGTATAGGGCAGCATATAAGACCCTTTGGTAACGCCGTTAACAGTTAAATATTGAAGCCTGCCGTCAGGACTCAGCTCCTGCATGTATCGGGTGGAGATGGAATACATGCCGGTTTCCGGAACCGTTACCGTGAAGGTAATGGTGCCGGAATTCTGCATCCAGACAAATCCGGTTCCGGTGAATCCGGGCTTGGGTTGTCCGTAAATCTGGGTCGCCACTTGAAGATCGGAGCTGAGCTGGGCGTTTTCGCCTTCAATTGTGAAAAGTGCGGTGTCCGCATGAACAGGCGCTGTCATCAAACCAAGCAGCAGTGTAAGTGCCAGCAGAAATGCGCTTGCCTTCTTAAGCAATTTTTTCATTAATCTCATCCCTTTCCTTGGAAAATAGATAAATAATTACGCTATTCACCAACTTATGATAGCGCTTTCACGTCAAATATAGCATATGTGCCAAATGTTGTAAATATATGGAGGTTGAAAAGTCTTAAATTCGATAGATTTTAACCCACATAAAAAAACCGCCTTTAAAGGCGGCGGGAAGCAGCGTTTCCTTACAGCAAATAGCGCTCAAGTTCGTTCAGGAAGCCTCGGATGCTGTTCTCGTCCAGACGGTAGTATACTCTTCCGTTGGTTTTGTCGATGTTCACCAGTCCGCTCGCCAGCAGCACATTCATGTGATGGGAGGTAGTGGCAGCCGTAAGGCCCAGCTTCCCGGCCAGCTCCAGGTTGTACATCGGGCTTGTTTTCAGCAAACCGAGAATTTGCAGCTTGCTTTTGTCGCTCAAGGCTTTAAGCCGCGTTAGCAGCATTTCCTGTCCGTCCCGCCCGCTGCGGCCTGTCATCGGAAGCTCGTCCACATACAGGCCATAATAACAACGCGAGGCAAACATGAGTTGGCCCAGCGGCATCGCGAGACACGGATAAATCACCGGATTCTCGGCAAACAGCTCCAGAAACCGGCTGAACAGCTCGTCGTTTCGCTTCCTTACCGATTCTTCGATTTTGGCGAGCTGCCTGGCCAGCGGCTTGGCGATTTCCTGCTCGGCTTTGCGGAAAGCCGGCAGGTTGCGCTTTACAATCTCCACCAGCGGAGCAATCCGTTCCCGCGGGTGCTGGAATATGAGCATTACCTTCCATTTGGCGCCCGGCAATCCTGCTAGCGGTCCGTTGTCTAAATAGGCAACCTGGTCATCCAACGTCCGAATCTGATCAAGCGAAACACGCTCAGGGGAAGCGACCTCCCCATCTTCTTCGCTTCGCAGGCTGTTCAGCAGCTCCAGACGGATGTCATCCTCCGTGACTTGCGTTAAATCGTCCAGCCAGCCGGGATTGCTGCACAGCATGATCAGGAGCGCCGCAAAAAAAGAATGGTCGGGATCTTCAAAATAGAAGCGTTCGTCTTCTTCGCCCGGCGTTTTATGCTTTTGAAAGGCTTGAACGTATCTGTCAAAGAGCTTCAGGTGTTTGTTGTAAAAAGCTTCTCCGTCCATGCCGAATTCCGACAGTTCCTTCACGGTCTCCCGTTTCTGTTCCTCGGCGTGATGGCTGATGTACAACAAGCCCATTGTTTCAAAGACCGGGTCCAAGCCGGGTTGAATCGTTACGTTCATTGCGCCTCCCGAATGCCGTCAGAATTTGATCATCGTCTAATTCATTGTATTCTCTTGTCTATCGGGAGGCAAGAGCGTCCCGGTTGGCTTTTATTCTCCGTATCCCATCCAGGAAACCGGCTTCTCTTTCGCAGCGGTCAAAAGGCTGTTGCAATAGCCGACGTGATGCTGGATATGGAGAATTTGCATAAGCACCGTGTCGGCCCTGGTTATCGGCTGATAGACGTCGCTTGGAGACTTTAGCCCCTCGTCTTCCAGTCCGTCCAGAAAAGCGTGCGCTTTGGCCTTCATTTCGGCTACATAAGCGGCTGCTTCCTCCCGCGTCGGATCATCCGCGCAGGGCGTCTCGAAATCCGGGTTGATGTCCCGGCCGAAGCTCGGCGGAACGAACGGCTCGTCCTTTTGGCGAAGCCAGAATGCAATCCCCGTCGCCGCGTGCAGGTTGTGCTTCCAGTATTTCAGCTCCCGGTTTCGCCAGATCGAATCGGGGCACTCCCATACCTGCCGCTCCAGCATCTGCAAAACCGGCTCCAGCTGCCGATACAAGATGGCGCTGAATCGAATCTCCTCCATAAGCGACTCCTTTCAGTTGCTTGGCTGTCCGGCCTTGAGCAACCTTTCACAAATAGAAAGCTGGCTCGATTATAAGGGGAACGAACACGGTTGGCAAGGAATATATTCCATTAGCACTGTTGTTTCCCAACTGCACACACTCCGCTCTCCGCGTACGGGAAATGAAAAACCGTCTCCCGCGTACGGGGGACGGTTGCGTCAGGCTTTCATCCATTTTCAATTCAATTGTTCTTGATCCACCGCCGAAACCACCCATGCTCCCTCTTCGCGGGTCAGCGTAAACATCGCATTGATATGCCCGCGCAGGTCGCTTGTTTGCTCTTGGGCTACGCGATATTCTTCTTCGTTAACGGGCTGTATGGATACCGGACCGTCCGGCTCCAGCCAAAGCGGCGTTTCCGTCGGAACCATGTAAACCCCGCCGTTTCGCTCTTCCAGATAAACATCGGCCAGCCGGTTCGCCCAATCCTCGGTCATGGCCTGCCGGAATTTGTCCACGACCGCCGATGCCGAATCGTAGGAGCCGATCCGCTCCTCCTCCCCGGTCTCGTTCATCACATCACGGAACACCTGCTCGTAACGGGCCAGCGTTTCCCGTGCCGCCTCCTCGGTCAGCTCCTCCGCTCCGGTTTCTGCCGGAGCCGGTTCCGTCCCGCTCGGGAGCGGGGATTGCATTGCCGGCGAAGCGGTTGAAGTCGGTTGCGGAGAGGGAACCAGGTTGTTTTCGTCCTCCCCGCAGCCCGCCAAAGCCAGGGACAGCCCCGCCAACATCAGCCATGTCCGTTTCATGCTGTTTCTCCTCCTTATGCACGCTTGGTCTTACTCAACCTTACCACCGCGCAGCGGAACGGAAACGGTTTTTCAAAACACGGCTTCTATTGGAGGTGATAGAGGACCACAGCCAGCAGGTTGTTGGCGATATGAACGCCGATGGGAACGAGCAGGTTTCTGCTGCGTTCATAAAGAAATGCAAACAGAAAACCGGTGACCGCGTAGGGAATCATCTGCCAAAGCTCCGCGTAATCCCCCTTCCCCACAACCGCCTCGCGAACATGCTGAAAAGCAAACAGCAAGGACGACACGGCATAAGCCAGCGTTAAGCTTCTCCCGCGCAAGGCTCGAAAAATCAGCCCACGGTAAATCAGTTCCTCCAGCACCGGGCCGACAAACACAGCGCCGATGGCAAATAACAAAGGGATGCTGCCGCTTAAAGACTGCATGGCCGACTCATTGGCGGAACCGGACGAAAATCCGAGCATTTGCATCACGGCGGACATCACAATGCCATTCAGGACAACATTGGCTGCAAAACCGCCTGTTATCCACCCGGCATTGGCAAGCCACCGATTCCCGAAAGCTCCGGCAGCCTCCCGAAACAGCCGGAAATTCAATGCAATCATTACGGCATATAACAGCAGGGCAAGCAGCATGGCCGTCCCGGACCGCTGCGCCTCCTGACTCACGCCCAACCGCTCTAAAAGCAGTACGGCCGGCTGCGCATAAAGCACGCCCACAAGGCCAAGCCCGTATAACAACCAATAGACCAGTCCCAGTGCGGACTGCCGCCCGGTTACCCGCTCTGCAAAGACGCGTTTTTCCCGACGCTTCGGGTTTTCCTGCTTTTTCGGCTTCTTATTTTCCCGTGTTTCCGCTCCCATGTCCGTTTCATCCTCCGTGTGCATTCGATTTGCCTTCCAAATCGTAACACGGAGCGCCTTTCATCCGGCTTTCGGGAAGCTTACAGGAGCCTTACATTTTCGGCAGCCGCAGCAGCAGCTCAAACCGGGTTCCCTTGGTCCGGGAATCGGCTGTTCCGCCGTGCAGTTCGGCAATTTTCCGGACGATCGTGAGGCCAAGGCCGCTGCCCGCCGGGTCCAGTCCGGCCTGTTCCCCGACCGGGAGAGCTTGCGGACCGGCCGCGCCGTTAGCAAAAAGCAGCCGCACCTCCCGCTCTCCTTCCTCCAAAACGACATCAAATCGCGTTTCTGGCCCGTGATGCATCATGGCATTGAAAAAAACGTTGGCCAAAAGCCGCCCCATCTTCCGCCGGTCGAACCGGAGCGCCACTTCTTGATCCGGAATGGCGATATGGACCTCCAAGCCGGAGGCCTCCAGCGCAGGCAGCATCCCGATAAGCTCTTCCCGCAAGAATTCCGCCAAATCGCCTTCTTCCGCCTCCAGATGAAAGGCGGGACTTTCCATCCGGGACAGCTCGAAGAGCCCTTCGATCAGTTCATTCGCACGAAGGCTGTTTTCCAGAATGATTTTGGCGTAGTCGGTTTGTTCGGCCGAACTGCCGCGCTCCTGAGCTTTCAGGTTCAGCTCCGCATACCCGGCTATGCTGGACAGCGGGTTTTTCAGATCGTGAGACAAATCCAGAATCAGGCTTTTCCGGTTGGCTTCGCTTTGCTCCTTCGAGGCCGTCTCCTCCTGCAGCTTGCCGGCCATATGGTTAAAGGCAAGCTGTACCTCGCGAAACTCCTCCGCGCCTCCGACCGGAACACGGGCGCTATACTCCCCGTTGCGAAGCCTTCCCGCAGCGGCCGCCAGCTCCCGAAGCGGGCGGACGAAGCTGCGCGACGACAGTCGCGCGTAAAGAAAAGCGCTCGCCAGCAGGACCAGCAAATAGCCCGCTCCGACAAATCCGAGCAGCTGAAGCGTCCGGTCCGAAGCAAGCGTGTCGGAGGAAGCGTTGACGGAAAGGGCTAGCTTGAGCTTGATCGGCAGGGAGACGACCAGCCAAAACTTTTCGGCCTCGTTGTAGGCAACGGTTACCATATCCCGGGAGCCTCCGGTGCCGGCGATAAAATCGGTCCACTGTCCCAGCGTCATGGCCCCGGAAGGAAGCGGATTGCGTCCTTCCGACCGCACCACTTGGTACCCGGCGTCGATCACCTGCACTCCTCCGCCCGCCTCCGTCACTTCGGCCGTTTCGATCAGCCGGAAGTCGTCCCGCATCAAATGGTCCGCGGACAGGCGCTGATAAGGGCTTTCGTCCGATTGAAGCCGGTTCATGCCGAGCAGTCCGATGGCGGTTGCGACCGCGATGACCGTCGTCAGAAGAAAAACGACCAGGTACTGCCGGAGCAGCCGGCGGGCCACTCTCTGCCGCCTCACAGCTCCGGCTCCGGCATGTGAAGCTTATAGCCCAGTCCGCGTGCGGTAAGCAGATACTCCGGCTCTTGCGGACAGGTTTCGATCTTGCCGCGAAGCCGGCTGACCGTCACCATGACGGTATTGTCGTCATAGCCGTATTCATCGTCCCAAACCGCGCCGTACAGCTTTCGTTTGGTAAAAATCCGGTTGGGATTCCGCATCAGCCATTCCAGCAGCCGGTATTCCTTTGGCAGCAGGGGGACAAGACGCCCGTTCTTGAACAGCCGCCCCCCGGCCGTGTCCAGCTCCAAATCGCCGCAGCGGATGGTGTCCGGCACGTTGTCGGAGGAAGCGTCGTAAACGTGGCGGCGTCTGAACTGGGCCTCCACCCGTGCTCCCAGCTCGGCCGGACTGAACGGCTTCGTTATGTAATCGTCGGCGCCCATGCCCAGCCCGATCACTTTGTCGATATCTTCGCTGCGCGCCGTGAGAAGCAGAACGGGAATCCGGCTCATTTTCCGGATTTCGCGCAGCAGGTTCAGCCCGTCCATCCGGGGCATCATGACATCGAGCAGAGCCAGATCAACCGGTTCCCGTTCGAACCGGCGAAGCGCCTCCAGCCCGTCCTCCGCTTCAAGCACGCGGTACCCCCGCTCCTCCATGCAAAGCTTAAGCAGTCGCCGAATGTCCGTTTCGTCCTCGGCGATCAGAATTGACCTCATCTTGTTCCTTCCCCCTGTGTGGTAAAGCTAAATCCCGCTAAAAGAATGGTGGCGGTCTGTTTTTCCAACTACCACCATTCTATCATCAGGCAGCTTGTTCAGCGAGGGGAGGGCAGATACACATGGTCTTGTTCTTCGGGGGAGCCAGCTTGTTGGATAAGGATTGGTCAACTGTATATGGGCCTCGCGGCCGCAGGGTCGGCGTGATTCCTGCGAGAATGCTCGCGGCAAATTACCTTCTCATCTTCCCTATCGTAGTGGCGTATTTCATTTGATGTGCGTACTACCGAAATCGAGAAATCTTCATAACAGGTATTACATAGGTTAAGTCTGTTATTGGTTGAATGATGAGTTCATTCGGCACTGGATAGCCACGGAATCAGATTATATCCCCCAGTATATCCCAATTTCCTCAAACGAAGCCATACTTTCATTCAAACCCTCGGGGCTTTCTGCTCCAATTATTTCAATCTCTCTTTTTGTCAACGTGATGTTTTCATCAGGATTATTCACTTTCCTGGTATAGATAGACTTTAACAATTCTACTTGTTCAGAAGTCATCTCATAATAATCCCGCCAAGAATCAATTGCAGAATCACTCTCCATAAAATGTCTCTCTAATAAATAACCACCGCCTTGCACAATTCTTACGATATTATCAATTGAAGTAATAGTATGATTATCACCCCAAAATGCAGTAGTGATAGATGGTGAAGTCGTACCATCTTCATTTTCTTCAAGTAGGTATTCTAAAGTCTCATTCTTAGCTAACTCAAGTATTTCCTTCGGTGCACCAGTAAAAAAATCTATTGCTGTGGGGATATCTGTTCGAGTAAAGTTGTCATTTCGAAACGCCCCCACTAAGTAGCTACCCTTGAAGGAAATAGTCCCTCTGCCTCCCGAACCATCAACAACACTATAGTTTTCTCCATCCCATGAATGCTCGTACGATAATTCAGGATAGTGAGCAACCATTATTGCATGTGCTACGGATGCAAGTATACAACCGCTCCATAAAATGCTTTTATTTAATTGTTTATTTACTATCACAGGCTTCATTTTTTTCTTCCTTTCGGTTTAGTAGGCGGTGTTTTCTTGCTTGGTTTTTCAAGATCCAAGACCAATATATGGTCTGCTTCAAACTTATCACCTTTATACCTGGATTAGCCATTTTTCTTACCCGTCCCCTTAGTGAAACGGACAGCGCGGGGCGGCCGTCTCCAAGCCGGACGAAGCAGTCGCATCTCCGCCTGCCGCCGCTCCGGCAAACGCGTCCAGATGCACGCCGGCGGCTTCGGCCTCCGTGCGGTAAGGAGCCGGCTGGTACTCCAGGCTGGGCTTCAGCTTCAAATCCTTGTAGCTGCTGCGCCAAATTTCCGTAGTCGCCGGAGACATCGGCGGAATCAGCCATGACCAGCGCCCGGACACTTCACGGCCGGCCGCTTTCTCCTGCTTTTCAAACCGGATGAACTGGTCGGATGCCGTGTGGTGATCGACGATGCTGACGCCTTGCTGCTTAAAGGAGTGAAGAACCGCCCGGTTTAGTTCGACGAGGGCGCGGTCCTTCCACAAGGAGGTGTTGGTGGACCGGTCCAGGCCGAACAAGCCGGCCACCTCGGGAAGCTGGTTGTACCGGTCGGTATCCGCCAGATTGCGCGCGCCGATCTCCGTTTCCATGTACCAGCCGTTAAACGGAGCCGCCGGATAATGAATGCCGCCGATCGACAGCCGCATGTCCGCGATCATCGGGACGGCATACCAGCGCAGGCCAAGGTCTGCAAAGGCTTCATTCTCGGGGTGTGCCAGAGGAACCTCCAGCATCAGCGCCTCGGGAATCGGAACCCACTTCGGGTCCCTTCCCGCAAGCTGAATCACCAGCGGCAGCACATCAAAACGCGTGCCCTTCCCCTTCCAGCCCAGCTTCAGGCATTCGCGGGTAAAGGCAACGGAGGCGGGATCGCCGACGATGCCGGCTTCAGTCTCGTAGCCGGCGTAGCGGATCAGCTGGTGGTTCCAGATGCGCACCGGCTGCACGCCGTTCTCCTCCGGCGCAAAAACGGTCATGACCGGGCGCACCCGGCCCCCGTTCGTCGCCGCCTCAATGTGGCGGAGCAGTGCTGCAGCCACCTCCGCCTCCGTTTCCGCGCTTCTTTCGTCCAGCACGGTGAGCGACGGCCAGAACAGGCGGCCCACACAGCGGGCGCTGTTCCGCCAAGCCATCTTGGCTCCATAGGCCAGTTCATCGGCGGTGTGCGTGTAAACGCCGCGCTCCGCTGCTTCTTCTTGAATCCCGGCAATACGCTTCGCAGCAGCTTCCTCCGGGATGTTTTGTTCGCGGGAATACGCGAGGACAAATTCCTCGGCTTCCCGCAGCAGATCCTCCAGGTTCGGGTGGCTCATTCGGTTCCTCCGCTTTCTCTGTATCAGCCGCTCACTTGCTTGTCGGCATTTGCTTTCCATTTTACCCGATTTTTCCTGCGGAAACGAACATAACGCCGGCAAACAAAATAGCCCGCCCGCTCCCCTGAACCATCGGGAGCGGAACGGGCATGTCCCGGCTTCTCCATCAGCCGGCCGGGTTCCCCCGGTCGGCATCCGTCTCCGTCAGCCGGACGGAAGTGAAGGCGGCCTCCCGGCCGTTGACCAGCAGCGCGATGCGATGCTCGCCCGGGTAATGCCGGCGCGTCGTGAGGTCCGCCCAGGAGTGCGTCCTCGCGCCGGACAAACGGGCGCCGCCGGGCACCGTCTTGTCCGACAGGAGAAACAGCTTGCGCGAGGTTTGGCCGCGCGCTTTCACGAAATCGACGCCGTATTCAATGCGGACGCGCACTGCCGCTCCTTCCCGGATGCGCAGCTCGTACGAAAGCCGGCTTTCGCCGCCGATTGCCGCCTCGCCGGGCAACGCGGTCAGGGCTGCGGCTGCCGCCAGCGGTTCCCCGCCGTTCGGTTCCGCATAACCGAACAAAGCCAGCGCGTCGGCATTGGCCGCCCGAATCAAGGTCCGGCAGCCATGGCGAATGATCCAGTCGGTGTCCGGGTGCGTTCCCTGCCAACGGCGGGCCAGGGCCAGCACCGCATCCGGGTGATCCTTGGCGATGTCATTCAGGTTGTTCGCCACGCTTTTGCGGACATAGAGCGACGGGTCCGCTTTGAGATTTTCCAGAACGGGCAGGATCGGGGAAGGGTCGCGCTTGAACATCGGCAGCGCTTGTCCCCAGGGCAGGCGCGGCCGGCAGCCTTCGCTCGCCAGGCGGCGGACATGCTCGCCGGGATGGACGGACCAGGCCAGCATCTGCTTCATCATCCGTTCCGGGTCGCGCAGCAAAAACGGCCGCACCGCAAATTCCGAGGAGGAGCCGGAGGTAAACCGCTCCAGCGCTTCCATGGAGAGCGCAAAGTCCTTCTCTTCTTGACCAAACACCTCTACGAAGTCCGGAAAAACCAGATAAGGAAAACCGGTGCAAGCGCCGCTGACTTCATATAAAATCCGGAGCGCTTCCGGATACTGCTGCGGCAAAAAGTCGCCCAGCGTTTGGGCCACCCTCCTGATCCGCGTATTCAAAGCCATATCGCGCCAAGGCTCCTCCATGACTGCCGCGGCGAACCCGTCCGCATCGAACCGGCTCCATGCCGTCCGGATCCGTTCTCCAAAGCCGCGCAAAAACGCCTCGTCGTAAATGTCCTTGAGGGCATCCGCCATAACGGTTCAACTCCTTCTGTATCGTAAGCTTTCTTCAGCCTTCACTTTATCAGCCGGATGCGGACAGCAGGCTGTCAACTTCGCACCTTTCGCTTTAAAAACTTTGCAGCTTGACAAAACCGCCCGGCCGCGTTACATTCGCCCCAGGTAAACCGGTCGTATACCGGGAAACAGATACGTGCAAACGGAGGGAACCCGATGGGGGGACAGGAACGGAAGGACAAAGAAAAGGAAGTCCGCCGCAACGATATCGTCGACGCGGCGGAACGGGTCTTTTTCACCAAAAGCTACCGCTATGCGACCATGGAGGACGTGGCCCGGGAGGCGGAATGCAGCAAGCGGACGCTGTACGCTTATTTCAGCAGCAAGGAGCAGTTGTACTTCGAGATTATGCTTCGCGGGTACAAGCATCTGCTGGACATGCTGGTGGATAACGTCCTCCAGGACGGCTCGTCCGGTCCGATCGCGGAGCTTGATATGCTGGCTTCCACCTTGTACCGGTTCAATCTGGAGCACCCCGATTATTTTGAAGCGATTATGTACTATGAAAACGGGGAAGTCGATTTTCAGGCCGGCATCCCGGACGAGGCGCGGGAGGAATGCTATGCGCTCGGAGAAGAGATTCTCGGCATGCTCACTGCAACGCTTCAAAGAGGGATGGAAAAGGGCGTTATTCGCAAAGACATCGACCTGACCAAAACGACGCTTGTCCTCTGGTCCAGCATGATCGGCGTTTTTACAACCGCCCGCAAAAAGAAGCATTACCTGGACAACATTCACGGCACGGAGCCCGACGAGCTGGTGAAAGCGGCTTTTGACCTTCTCGTCCGCTCCCTGCTTGCCGAACCGGCGGAGCATCAGGCATGATTTTCCTTTCCCGCAAAAGGGGACTCCGCCGGCTGATTACCGCTCCACAGCCGGATCAGGCGCCCAGTTCAACACCGTTCCCGCCTGTGTAAGCCCCGCGCCGAACCCGTACAGCAGCACGCGGTCTCCCTCCTTTACCTTTCCGTCCCGGACACCCTGGTCGAGCGCCAGCGGAATGGTTGCGGCCGAGGTGTTGCCGTAAGTAACAAGGCTGTACAGAGTCCGTGACAGCGCAAGGCCGGTCCGTTCGCAAACCGGCTCAATGATCCGCAGGTTGGCGCTGTGGGGCACAAACCAGTCGATTTGCCCTCCGTCCAGCTCCGCTTTTCGAAGCAGCTCGGCAATGCCTTCGGGCACGTTGCGCACCGCCCAGCGGAACACCTCCCGGCCGTTCTGCACCAGTGTTTCCCGGCGTTCGCCTTCAGCCCGTTTGCCGGGACCGTGCAAATAAACATGGCTCCCTCCGCTTCCCTCCGTTGCCGTATGCCACGCGGCGAAGCCCGAAACCGCATCATCCGCCTCTACCAAAGCCGCCCCCGCTCCGTCTCCAAACAACACGCAGGTGGTCCGGTCGGTGTAGTCGGTGATTTTGGACATCGCATCCGCGCCAAACACCAGGACCTTCCGGTGCAGCCCCGAGGCGATCAGTCCGTATGCCATTTGCAGGGCATATACAAAGCCGGAGCAGGCCGCGCTCACGTCAAGCGCCCCGGTTGCCGCAGGCAGCGCCAGCTTGTCCTGCAAAAGTGCCGCCACGCTCGGAAAATAATAATCCGGCGTGCTGGTCGCAACCAGCACAAAATCCACGTCATCCAGCCTCTTGCCGTACCGGCGCACCAGGTCAAGTGCGGCTTCCGCGCACAAATCGCTGGTAAACTGGTCCGGCGCGCTGATCCTCCGCTCCTCGATGCCCGTCCGCTGAATGATCCACTCGTGATTCGTATCCACCAGCGCCTCCAGGTCCGCGTTGGTCAGCTTTTTTTCCGGGACATACGTTCCGATTGCCGTTATACGCGCTTTTGTCATCTCTACGGGTCACCTCGTTTTCATCATCGTCCGCTGTATCGACGAAAGCCGGTCCAAAAAGCCAAAGACAGTTCCATCTTAATCGCGGAGGATCGGGAAGTCAAAACCAGCGAACCGAGGCGGAACAAACGGTTCTGCTCTTTTTTTCACTTGAGCCGCATCCCCCTTCCCGCTATACTGGGAAAAACGTATTTTTGGAAAGGATGGGCGAGATGGCCATTGCGCAAGTGAAAGCCTTCTTCCGGTCCCGGAACCGGGAGCAGGACATTCTGGAATTTGACGAACCGACCGCCACGGTGCAGCAGGCGGCGGACCGGCTTGGCGTTATTCCCGCCCGCATTGCCAAAACATTGTCTTTTCGCGGGACGGACGGACAAGCCCTGCTTGTGGTCGCGGCGGGAGACGCCAAGATTGACAACGCCAAGTTTCGGCAATCCCTTGGCCTCAAAGCAAAGATGCTGAGCCCCGAGGAGGTGCTGGAGCAGACGGGCCACGCCGTCGGAGGCGTTTGTCCGTTTGCGCTGGCGAACGAACTGCCGGTTTACCTGGATGTGTCCATGCGGCGGTTTGAAACGCTGTATCCGGCTTGCGGCAGCTCGAACTCGGCGATCGAGCTGACCTGCGAGGAAATCGAGGAATACGCGGGCGGCAAAGCCTGGGTGGACGTTTGCAAGGAATGGCAATGACAACAGGCAGCCCGGCGGGCTGCCTGTTGTTTACGACCGGGAAGGCTTAATTGTGAAGCGTCAGCGAAAACAAGTAAATGAACGGATTGTCGGGAAAATGGATGCTGGCTACGCGCTGCTCCGTCCCGAGCTCCGAGGAATACATCCAGATACTGGTCAGCTGGTTCATAACGATGTCGCGCCGGTGGTGATACGGGATGTCGATCACCGGCTTCGTCCCGAACGGATACTCACCGGCCGGGAACTTCGCTTTGTCGTACCAGTCGCAAACATAAAGCCGAACGTCTTCCGTCTCTCCGTTTGCGTAGGTTACCGTCACCCGCTCGCTAAAGGACCCGTTTACGGCGAGTCCGAGCACCGACATCCGGCGGTACACCGCCGGAGCCTGAATTTCAATGGTTTGTTCCTCGCAGGAGAGCACATCGTTTTTTCCTTTGTCCGTGCAGGGAAAATAAAACGGAACCCCGTCGAATTCGACGGTCTGGCCGTTTGGCAGCACAGGGCCCGGCAGGCTGGAATCGCTTTGGTCCATGCGGATGTCGTCGTCCAGCGGGGGCCAGTTGACGATCTTCCAGTTTAACTGCTCTCCCAGATCGATCATGTAGGCGTCGGCTGTTTTAACCAAGCTGCCCCACCCTCCTTGCCAGCTTTTCCAGCTCATCGGCGCATTGCGCTTCCAGGTCAAGGATGGACTGGATTTTGCCGCTGAATTTCCCCGGCTCGTAGCGTGTTTTAATTTTGGTCAGCATGAGGTGGTTGCGCAGCGTGTTCCACGAGCTGATGGTTTTGTCGAACAGATCGGTCAGCGTGCTTCCGATCTCGCCGCAAAACGGCGTCTTTTTCTCCGTGTTGAGGTAGGTCAGAAATTCGATATAAAGCAGACGGGCGTCCGTGAGCGCCTTCAGCTGCTTGTACCAGGAATCCACATAAACGGTGCCGTGCTCCCGCAGCTCCTGCATGTCCTCCATGAATTTCCGGATGCCGAACAGCCCCGTCGGCGCTTCCGGATGGTTGGCCCCCCGGATTCGCTCCACCACTTCGGCCACTTTGCGCGCGGCCAGCTCGGGCGAAGGCTCGAACCGGTCGGGCTTGACCAGCTCGAACGCATAACGGCCGTTGGAAACGTAGGAGATATGGAGCGTGTCGTAATCAAACCAGCCTTCAAACGGATGCGGAAACAGATCGATCAGGTAAACCTGATTGGTCTGCTCGTTGTAGCCCGCCGTCGCGAGAAAATGGGCTTCGTGCGTACGGGAATTGCTTTCGGACCACGGAATGTACCAGCCGTCGATAAACAGTACCAGGCAGCTTTCGGGGCCGCGCGGCTTGCCGACCAGCTCCATCATCGGAACCTGGTTGTAGGTTATCTGCGGGGTTCCGAACACCTCGGCGATCGTTTCCTCCAGCGGATACCGCTTGATGTACGGATACGGAAACAACCCTTGCGGGGAAAAATAATAAAACGACCAGTTGTTGCAAAAGAGCCACTGGTACGGCAGCCCCACGGACGCGTAAAACGAGCTGACCAGTGTGGTGTAGCAGTCCATGACCTGGTTGCCGTGATGGTATTTTTTCGGAATTTGCAGCTCCAGGGTTTGCAGCATTGGCTTTCGGCCTCCTTCATGAGGTTATTGCGGAGCCGTTTGCGGCTCGTTGATCAGACAAAGAAACGGATGCAGCTTTCCGCTTTTGGGATGGGGCGGAATGCTCGCTACCGCCTCGACTTCAATGGTCAGACTGTCAACCAGCAGGCACTGCCGAAGCTGGAGGGCTAGCGTTTCCGCAATATCGGCCCGCTTCGCCTCCTCCATCGCGTCGGATACGATTTTCAGGCGAAACGCCGTGTAATCCTCCTGAATCATCTGGTACTGCCGTAGGCCCACCTCATCCGCCAGCTGTTTGTAAAACCGGTCCAGGTAACGCAAAACGGACGGACTCAGCACACGGCCGCCCGGGAGCCGGATCTGGGAGCTGCGGAACGGCAGCAGCTCCACAATGACTGCATTTGTTTCCGGGTCCCGGACGATCCGGCCGATGTCGCCCGTCCGGTAACGGACAAACGGCATGCAGGTCAGCACCAGGGAAGTGACGAGAAGCTCCCCGTATTCTCCTTCCTCCACCGGCTCAAGCGTTCCCGGATCGACCGCTTCCACATAAACGTGATCGGTGTCCACCTCGAGCCGGCCCTGCCGGTTTGTGAAGGCGATCATCCAGATCTCCTCCATGCCGTAATAATCGACCAGCGGAACGCCGAAGCACTCCTCGACCGTTTTCCGGTCCGACTCAAAGACATGCTCGCCCCACCCCTGCACAAATTTCAGGTTAGGCGGGGCGGCAAGCCCCCGCTCCCGGAAGAGCTCCGCCAGCCGGGACAGGATCGAGCTTCTGCCCTGGATCATATCCGGCGATGTGTTCAGGATGTCCTGGGCGTATTTGGCCAGCATTTTCGGATGAATCGCCGCGGAATTGCCGATAAGAACGGTTTTGTAGCGCAGCGGCAGTCCCCAGGCCCGGCGTTTCCGCTGAATCGCCATGGAGAGGGCCATCTGCTCGGCTTTCGTCTTTACGGCGCGAAACGGCTCTCCCGTGCTGCCGGAGGTAAACGATTCCACCAGGTCTTGGTTCCCCGTTTCCGGGACGAACAGGCTTCGGTTCTCGTTGATCCGTTTCTTGTCGATGACCGGCAGGGACGCAAAGCCGGCAAAGCTTTGGCTGTAGGCGCGGTAAAAAGGATGCTCCTCCACCAGCCGCTCGGCGAGACGGGCCAGTCTCACGTTTACGGGATCAATCATGAGGCAGCCGCTCCCGCACAAACTCCGCCACCGCGTCTACGGTGCGGAACAGCTCCGGCCGGATGTCGTCGATGTCCACCCGGATCGGAAATTGCTCTTCCAGGAGCGCCAACAGCTCCATGAACTGGACGGAGTCAAACCCCAAGTCCTCGTTCAGGCGGCTGTCCATCGCGATCTGTTCCGCCGGCTGGCGGCAGACGGATGCGGCGATTTCCCGAACCGCCTGCTCAACCGATTCTGCTTTCGGTTCCATATGTACTTCCCTCCTTGGCCAACGTTCGCAATGCAGCGCGGTCCAGCTTGCCTGAGCGGGTGGCGGGCAGCGCGGATACCACGCGGATGTCGCGGGGGCGGTACATGACATTCATCGTCCGCCGCATGTAGTCCTGAAGCTTCCCTGTCAGCTCCGCCGGCGCTTCCGCCGCTCCCGCACCCGGCACGACGAAAGCGACAAGCCGGGCTCCCGCTTCGGCCGCAAGCTCGGTCACGCCCGCCTGCGCCACGCCGGGGCAGCCCGCCAGCGCTGCTTCGATCTGTTCCGGGTACAGGGTGTGCCCGCCGATGTTCAATGCCGTATCGGCTCTGCCGGTGACGTAAAGGAACCCGTCCTCGTCCATCCAGCCCAGGTCGCGGGTGCGCAAGCCGTGTCCGGTAAGGGCAGCGGCCGTGCGCTCCGGGTCCCGGTAGTAGCCCAGCATGACCCCGGGGCCCTTGACGTAAATTTCCCCCAGCTCGCCCGGCCGCGCTGCGGCTCCTTCCGGCGTCAGCACGCGAACCTCCGTTTCCTCCACGGGGATTCCGGCGGATTCGGGCTTTGCCTCCACCCAGCCGGGGGGCAAATAAGCGACGCGGGGAGAAGCCTCGGTCAAGCCATAACCGGGAATAATCTCGATCCAGGGAAGCCGCTCCTTCAGCGTGCCCAGCATCCCCTTCGGAACTCCCCCGCCGACGAGGAGCAGCCGCTTGAGGGAGGCGAGGTCCTCCGGTTTCCAGTGGCTTGAGCCGATCCACGGCTGCACGGCCGACGGCACGGAGCACAGGAAGGTCGCCCGGTGCGTTTTGATCAGGCGGACGAGCTCCAGCGGATGGACAATCCCGTCAAATAACAGGATATCCGACCCGCCGCCGAGCGCCGCCAGCCATTCGCCGGTTATGGTTGAGCAGTACCCGAACGATTTGGTCAACAGCACACGGTCGTCGCCGGTCAGCCGGATGTAGCCCTGGATCGCCCGGACGTTGGATAGAATATTGGCTGCGCCGAGCTGAATTCCTTTCGGCTTCCCCGTCGAGCCGGAAGTCAGAAAGATCACGGAGGTTCCTTCCGCAAAACGCGCCGGCCGGCTTGCCTCCTCCGGCTGTGACGGACGCTCCGAAAGCGACCCGCTTCCGCAGTCAAACATCGTTTGCGGATAACCGGAATGGGCCGCCGCCTCGAGCTCCGACCGGCGGGCGGGCGAAGCCAGAACGGTTTCCGCCTCGACAAAGCCGCAAATTTCCATTACTTCGGCCAGAGTGCCGCGCGGATGAACCGGCACGGCGACGCCGCCGGCCAGCACGACGGCCATAAACGCCTGAAAGCACAGCGGCGTCTGCTCCAGCCAAATGACGCCGGCAAAAGAACCCTTTTTCGAAAAACGTCGGCGCAGGACCTCGGCCCAGACAAGAGCGCCCTCGTAAAGCGCCCCATAGTCCGTCCTTTGCAGCTCGCCTCCGTTAAGGTGCCAGACGCCGCGTTCCGTTACCGCCGTCTCCCGGAAAAACGATTCCCAATCCGGTTGCATTCTCATTCACCCGCTTTCAAGAGGAAGTGACGTTCCGAAGCTCCCTGATCCATTGGAGCTCGGCGTGCAAATACCGGAACGGCTTTTCGCCGAACCATTCCAGCGACATGCCGGGCATGGACGGCAATTCGGCCAGCGCGTTCAGGAAACGGGCGTAGTCGATCTTCCCTTGTCCGAGCGGAACGATTCCGTCCCGCATACCGAAGGGCGAATAGACGTTGCCGGGCTCAAAGACGGACAGATAAGCTTCGGAGACGATATTTTTCAGGTGAAGGTGATAGACGTCCTTCTCCAGAGCGCGGTACCCCGCCATCGGTTCAGTGCCGCTTTCCCACAAATGCAAAACGTCCAGGTTGACGCGCAGGTTGGGCATCCCCACCTCCCGAAGCAGACGCTCCGTGCTCTCCAGCGTATCCGCCAGCGTATTGGGATGCGTTTCGACGACGAGCCGCATGCCGCTGTCCAGCAGTCCTTCCGCCGCCTGCTTCAGCATTCGGACGCACCGCTCACGGTAAGCGTCCGGGGCATCCGCGCTGGCGCGGCTTCCGGCAAACACGCGGATATGACCGGTTCCGTAAAAGCTGCCGAGCTCCCGCCATTCCGCAATCTTCGCCGCGATCTCCTTCCGGTCCGCCTCCTCGGCTGCGGCTTCACCATGGACAGCGGCATCGGCCATCCGGAAGTAATCGCTGATCATGTTGACGGATAACCCGCTGTCGTACAGCTCGTTCACGCGGGCGGCGGTGCGTTCGGGCGATGCCGCCAGCATGGACCGGGCGTGAACGCCCCACAGCTCGATGCCGTGAAACCCGGCGTCCCGCGCAAACGAAGTCAAGCCGGCGAAGTCGGTCAACTCGTGGCGGAAGGAAATGGTGCACAAAAAGACGTTCAAGCGAATCCGCCTCCCGCCTCGGCCAGACGAGCCAAAAATGCGCGCTCGGCCCGGACGATGTCTTCGTTTTTGCGGCCGATCTGCCGGACCAGCTCTTCGCCCGGCGCGACCTTCAGCTTGACGAGCAGGTAATTGAAGCGCGTCCACTGCCGGATGATTTCCTCAAACAGGCTGTTCAGCCCGGCGGTTTCTTCTGCGGACATCGCGCCCAGCCCGGCGATCGCTTCCCAAACCTTTCGCCGCATGGTGATGATGGACGAGACCGTCACGATGTTTTGTCCGATCCATGCCGTTAGCGCGGGCCGCTCCATCGCGAGCCCCTGCTCCAGATCGCGGCTGAAGGCGTTCAGCGCGTTTCGTCCGCTGCGGGCGTCGGCGTTTTCGAAGTAATCGCGGTTGCTTTCCGCCGCATACCGGAACAGAGCACGCGAATCGGGCGCCGGCGCTTCAGGCGCAAACTGGAGCGTATGCACATACAGCTCGCCTTTGTAGGTGCCCGCCTTGCGAAGCTCGGCTTCGGGAAACCAGCCCTGATAGCCGGCGACCGGATCGACGGTCAGGAAGCAGCCGTCCTCCTCCCGGTAGGCGCAGAGCAGAATCGTGTGCGTAAAGCCGGATTCGTCGTAGCTCAGCATGGATTTGGGAAAGAACGACAGCCGCGACGCCTTGCAGTCCAGAAGTGCGAGGCCGCCGGAGGCGAACCGGCGGGACAAGTCGGCCGGATTGGTCTTCGTAAAGGTCACCTCGACTCCGTAGAGCGTCCTCAGGTTTTTCAGGTTCATTCCCTTTTTGCTGGAAACCAGCACACGAAAAAAATAGTTGATGTTCCAGTAATCAAGCAGATACCAGTCCGGGGATTTCCCTTTCATGTCCATCGCGGTCATGATGCAGGACGCGATGCATTCCATGGGTGCAAGCTGATGCAGCCGGAACTCGGGGGTATCGTCCTTTGCGGTGAAACCGGTTTGCATGCATGGCCTCCTTTCCTGGGTATTGCCCAGTTTATCGTTAAGCGGGCAGCGCGCGTTCCCGGTCGTCGTGGGCCGAAAGCAGCGACTGGTACAGCTCGCAATCGATGGCGAGCTCCTCGTGCGTTCCCTGCTGGATGATGCGGCCGCCGTCAAGCACAAAAATGCGGTCCGCCTTCCGGATCGTATCCAGCAGGTGGGTGGCGACCAGAATTGTTTTTCCCTTCATCACTTCGCGCAGCGTCTTCAGCACTTCTTCTTCCGTAATGTTGTCAAGCGAGGAGGTCGGCTCGTCCAGCACCAGAATGTCGGGCTTGCGGAGCAGAACGCGCGCAATGGCGATCCTCTGCCGCTGGCCGCCGGAAAGCTGCGCCCCTTTGTAATCGACCGGGGTGTGAATGCCCTGCGGCAGCTCGTCGATAAATTCCTTCAGGTTGGCCCCGCATGCCGCCGCGTATACCTCCTCCTCGGTTGCCTCCAGGTCTCCGATGGCAATGTTTTCGAACAGCGTGCCCTTGAAAAGAAACGTTTCCTGGAATACGACGCCGATGCGGGAGTTGATTTCGCTCCGGGAAATGCCGTCCAGCGAAGCACCGTCCAATTCAATTTGGCCCTCCTGTTTTTGCACAAGACCGAGCAGCGTTTTGAAGAGGGTCGTCTTGCCCGAGCCGCTGCGCCCGACAAATGCGGCCGTCTGGCCTCTCGGCACGTCGAATTCAACGCCGCGCAAAATGTCCTTCCCGTCGCCGGCCACCCACAGCTCGCGTACCGATACGGCCGGGTTCCCTTCCTCCGCCGGTGAGGCGTCCACGGACGGGGCCGCTTCTTGCGCGGCCGGACCGGCCGGCGGAAGGGCAAAGCTTTCCTCGACGGGCGTCCGCAGAAATTCGCCGATGCGGTCCGCCGCTACCTCAGCGCGGCGGATTTCGCCATAGGAATCGGCGATGGCGCGGATCGGATTCAGCACGTTGTTCAGGTAGGAGATCGAAGCGATCAGCATCCCGATGGAGATACTCCCGTCGATTACCTGTCGTCCCCCCATGGCGTAAGTCAGCACGATGATCACTCCGATAATAAGGGCGCTGGCCTGGTTCATGGAGGAGCGGAACAGGGTTTCGGAAAAGCTTGCCTTCACCAGCCCCCGATACATTTTCGCGTTGCGCGCCTCTTCCCATTTTTCCAGACCGAACAGGCGGATTTCCTTTGAACCGTCAATGCACTCGACCAGATGCCCGCCAATGGACTCGTTGTGCGTCCGCACCTGCTCCGCGTAACGGCGGATGACCTTGCGGAACATGGGCGGAACCAGCAGAATGAGCACCGTGCTGACACAAGCCAGAATGGCAAGCCGCCAGTCCACGTACAGCAAAATGCCAAGCGCCACGCCCATCATCATGAGCTGGGAAATGATGTCGACCAGCGTTTTGTTGAAGAAGAATGAAAAGGTCGCCGTATCGAATCCGAGCAGCGCCAGGTACTTGCCCGAGCCGCCCTGCTCGATGTGGCGAATGGGAATCTTCCGGATGTGGCGGGTGAGCGCTTCGCGGATGTCGATCGTGTTGCGGATGTCGAGGTAGCTGAAAACCGTCCAGCGGCCGACGGCAAACGCGGAGGAGGCGGCGGCCAGCAGCAGCGACAGCGCCAGAAGCGGCAGCAGCTCGTTGTGATGGCCGTCCACCAGCACCCGGTCGATGATGCGCGCAAACAGAAGCGGCTGGCCGAGGGCGCAGGACACGTCCCCCAGCATGCAGACGAAGCCGGCGAGCCGGTGCTTCGGCCGCGTGTCGATCAGCGGTCGGATTGCTTTCACCATGTTATACAAGGACATAATCGTATCTCCCCGGAAAATGATGGATGACCGGAAGCGCCGCCTCTTGCCAGCGGCGTTCGTCCGGACCGTCGTTCAGGACGGACAGCGGCGTGAGCCGGAGGATCTCCGGATCGGTCAGCAGCGGATACCGGCAGCGGGTTCCCAGCACGCCGATAGGGGTGCGCAGAATGGCCTCCCACGCTTCTTTATCCGGCGAATCGGGACGGCCTTCCGCGGATAATGCTTCTCTCAGCTTGCCGACCACGGCGGGCATAACGGCGGCGCTGGAATAGCGGCGCGCGTTTTCCCGGGCCCGGCCGGCCATCCGCTTCGCCAGCGGACGGTCTTCCGCGAGGCGCAGGATATAGCGTACCGCGTCTTCGGTATCGAATGCCGCCCGGCCGTCTTCCCAGCGGCAGGACAGCAGAAAGCCGTCGCCGCCGTGCTCCACGACCTCGCGCATGCCGTCCCAGCCTGTGCAAACAACCGGAAGCCCGGCCTGCTTGGCTTCCAGCAGATTAAAGCCGAACGTTTCCCCCGGATCGGTGGACAGATTCACCAGCACGTCGGAGCTCCGGAACGCTTGCTCCTTGGCTTCGCCCAGCACGGGTCCGGGAAAGACGACGCTGTCTCCCAGACCAAGCTGCGCCGTCAGGCTCTCCAGCCTTCTCCGGTAGTTCTCCTTTTCTTCGGAAGCGGCGCCGGTATATTCGCCCGCTACAGTCAGCCGCGCCTGCGGACAGTGTTTCCGCACCTCATGAAACACGGAAAGCAAACGGTCGATGTTCTTTCCCTCTTCCAGCCGCCCGATGGACAGCAGGCGGAACTCGCCCGGCGGGACTTCTCCGCAAGCCGTGCCCGGGTCCGCGCCGGTCCGTTCCGGCGCCGCGCTCCAGGCGGCGCGCTCCCGCCCGGCCGCCGCCTCCGCCGCCGCCGGGAAATCATCCTCCGCCAGCAGGCAAAGCGGAACGACCGGCGCGGCATCGTAGGCGGTCGAAACATTCCGGAGCGCTTCCTGCGCCGAACGGGTCGCGCACAGGACCACATCCCGGATTCCGATCAGCGGGGCCAGCGCCAGCCAGTGGCGGAGCCAGCGCTCCGAGCCTACGGAATGGGCGATCATCAAAAATCCGAGGGACAGCCCGGCCAAATTGCGGGCGGCGAGCAGATAGGGCGTTAACGGCGGCAGGTTGGCGTAGATGGCGTCCAGACGATACGATTCCGCCAGCGAAGCCATGCCCTCGGCCAGGCCGAAAAGCTCCGCCGGACCGGCCTTCTCCCATTTCCCCGGCGCACCGCCGACCAGCTTGATCCAGCGAAGCGGCGGGATGCGCACCACCTCCGCATGCCGGCCGAGCGCTTCCACCCACTGGCTGTCGATGGCCCGTTCGTTAATCCTCCCGGCTTGTCCGCCGATGCAGCCGATACGCAAGGGGCGCGTCATTCCGTCCCGTCCGCCCGGCTTTCCCGTTTGGCGGCGACCAGCTCCGCCATCGATTCGATCGACGACAGGCGGGACGATTCCAGCTCTTCATCATCGAAGGAAATGCCATATTCCTGCTCGATCTGAATGATCAGATTAAGCAGCAGAACCGAATCGATGCCAAGCTCCTTCAAGTCGGCTGTCGGCGACAGCCCGTTTCCTTCCACCAGAAGGGATACAAATTCCGTAATTTTGCCGGCGATCTGATCATGCAGCAAGCGCGGTTCGATCATGCTTTCCAACCTCCAGCCCAATGGTTAAACGCGTTACGCGATTTTATCCCGTTCCAGGTTTTCAATAAAGGTAATGAGCGTGCCCACAGTGCGGAATACGGACGGGTCCACGTCCTCCTCCGGCACGCTGACGCCAAATTCTTCTTCGACATAAACGATCAGCTGCAAAATCATGATGGAATCGATAAACAAGTCCTCGTACATCCGGCTGGATTCCGTCACGGTCTCCGGAAGCTTGACCTCCAGGGTCCGTTTCATCAGGTCGCACAGCTTGGCCAGTATTTCTTCTCTTGTCATTCTCGTACACGCTCCTTTTGTTCTAATAAAGCCCGGCTGATTTTTCCCCGCTCGTTGCGGGGAATCGCAGCCGCAAAAACAACCTCCTGCGGGACCTTGTAAGGAGGAAGGCGCTCCATGCACCAGCGCTTCACCGTCTCCTCGCTGAGCTCCGGCTTTTCGGCTACGATCATCGCTTTGACCGCATGCCCCCAGACCGGATGGCTCGAACGGTATACGACCGCCTCGGTAACGCCCGGACAGCCCGCGATCACTTCCTCCACCTCCCCCGGGATGACCTTGTAGCCGGACACGTTGATCAGCTCGTCGAGCCGGCCGAGGATGTGCAGCCGGCCTTCTTCGTCGCGGTAGCCGCAGTCCTGGTTCCGGTAAAGCGTTCCGCCGATAAAAGCCTCTATCTCCCTGGGCTCCTCTTTGCGGCCGGAGGCGCTAATCAAAACGTGACCCAGTGGATACCCCACATCCGTCGCCGCCCGGGGATCGAAGGACAGCGTCATGGCGCCCGTTTCTGTAGACCCGTACTGCTGCAGCAGCTGGTGCGACCGCTCCTTCAGCTCCGTGAGAAGAGCTTCCGTGAGGGGCGCGCCGGATGCGATGACCCGGTGAAAGCGGAAGCCGTCCTTGCCAAGGGCAAGCAGAAGACGGAGCACGAAAGGAACACCGTACACAAGGCTCCGCGGCGTTGTGCGGATCACGCGGATCGCCAGCTTCGGGTTTTTGCCGGAAATCAGGACGGGAACGGCTTCCCGTTCGAGAGAAGCCAGCACGCCGGTGATCAATCCGAAGGAATGGGACATCGGCACAAGCACCACCGGTGTTTCATCCTCGCCGGCAGCAAGCGCGCGGTTGTAGTGAGAAATTTCTTCCTCAATCGATGCCCATGGCCGCCGGATCAGCTTGGGGGTACCGGTCGTGCCGGAGGTCAGCTGGTAAAGCGATGCTTCCCCGGACGGCCGCTCGCTGGCAAGAGGAACCACGGCCGGCGCGGCGCCCGTCACCAATACGTGGGCGCCGGCCTCCTGCGCCTGCGTCAATGCGGTTTGCTCCGGTGTCTCCGCAGGAAGCAGCAGCACCGAGCCGCCGGTTTGCCTGGCATGAAGCACTGCGCCGAGATAAAGCAGCGGATCGGGGCTGGAGACGGCTGCAAGACCGCCGTCGAAAGCTCCCGCCAGGCTGCGAAACCGCTCGAAAACGGCGTGTTCGTTTGTCGCGATATCGTTCACACGGATCATGATTCACGCATCCCTTGCCGACTTTTGTTTTATTATAGGACAGATGTTTATGGATACATATACCTTGTTTTTCATAAATGCCCTTTTATTTCAGATCCGTTCCATCAATTCGGGCTCTTCCGCCACGGGTATTTCGCCCGGTCGCTTCCGGTATCTCCGCCGGTACTCCACCGGAGTCAGCCCGGTGGACTGCCTGACATGCTGCGCCAGCACATCCGGTTTATTGATGCCGACCTGGCGGCAGATTTCCTTGACGGTCCTCCCGGTGGTTTCCAGCAGATGCATCGCGGCTTTGATCCGCAGCTGCCGGAGGTAACGCATCGGAGATACGCCGAGAGCCGCGCGGAATTCCTCGCAAAAGTAATGGGGGTGATACCCGGCCGCCGCCGCAATCGTCGCCAGGTCAAGATCCGGATTCGCCAGATTGGTATGCATGAAGCGCAGCGCATACCGCATGGAGGACTCCTTCTTCCCCTCGCGGGGACGAATGACGGTGTCCGGCTTCGCATCCGGCTGATTCAGTGCATACAGGATTTCGGCCAGCAGCGCGTAGAGGCGCGCCGAATGCGTAAGCTGCTGATGCAAATCCGCTTCATCCCGCATGTTCTGGGCGAAAGCGAGCAGCATTTGGTGGACGGATTCGGAAGGCGGCACCACGACAGGCTCCCTCGGCTGCATCAGCGCACGGTCGAGAAAAGGCCCCGCGTGGAAGCGGATCAAATCGCTTGCCTCTTCGGGCTGCGGGACCTCCAGCCTCTTTACGCCGGGGGGCACCAATACTGCCTGCTCTTTTCCGATCCGCCAGCGCCTTTTGCCAAAGCAGACCGTCATCTCCTTCTTTTTCGGATAAAGAAGCATATACACGCCATCCTCCGTATTGACGGAAGGCATGCACAGACTGGAGCCGATATACCCAACCGGCATGTCCAGGTTCATCAACCATCCCTCCCAGCAAATGTAAGTCTCGTTTTCCGTTTCACGAAAATCGTATCAAAGAATCGAGACATCTTCCTTCTAATAATGTGAGATTTTGGTCAAAAAAAAGACCGGATTCCTAAGAATCCGATCTTTTTCGATCCATTCGGCTGATGGCTCGCCGCTTTGGTTTCGTTTCTGTTCGTTTGTTTTCCTGCCCTAAACCGTTTCCTGCTTCAGCCCGTCGATGATGTTCTCTTTTTTGATCTTGGCCCCGGAATAAAGCATCGCCAGGCCGACAATCACGAAAACGGCAACGACCGCGGACCCCAAAGCCATCCATGGCACCATAAAGGAGAAAGCAAAGCTGCCGACCATGCTGCGGTGCAGCAGGAACATCGCCGCGAAGCTGAGAGGCAGTCCGTACAGCAGCGCCTTTAAACCGTAGAAAATGCTCTCATAGTTCATCATCTTGTTGAACCCTTTCGGCGTCATGCCGACGGAACGCAGCATGGCGAATTCCCGTTTGCGCAGCGCAATGCTTGTGGATATGGTGTTGAAGATGTTGGCTACGCAGATGGCCGCGATCAGGGCGACGAAACCGTAGACAAACACGGCGAGCAGCAGCTGCACCTGATCGTCAGAACGCTTGCTCTGGTAGACGTTGTAAATTTCAATCGACCGGTCGGAGGTCCGGCTTTTGATGGCCTCCAGCTCCTCTTGCAGCCCAATCGGATCGTCGCTGTTCAAATAAAGCTCTCTGTTAATGAACCGGTCGGGATGCTGCTTCACATACTCCTCAAAGGCGGATTGGGGCACAATGGAAAGGATGCGCGGGTACATATCCGGCGCCCGGACACCGAGCGGAAGCTTGTTTGTCGTAGCAGCTACCGTAAGCGTTCCGGCTTGCATGATTTCTCCATTTTCGTAGTTTTCCGTAAACAGGTCGACCTTCTCTCCCGCCGCTAGCTTGACAATTTTGGTGTTGACGTATTTGTTTGCCGCCTCGTTTCCGTAGGTGGCTTCGTCGATGACGATGGCGTTCAGCTCGCCGGGCCGGCGAAGCGCCGCGGGGTCGACGCCGACTTCTGCGGCGTAGCGGTCGAAAACCTGGTCCGAGAGCGCCTTGATGTCAACGGAGTACCGGTAATCGCCCTGTTCGTTCCGTATGGCCCCAATCTCGGGATCGTCCAGATGATCCGCCGCTTTCGAAGCCGGAACCCAGCCATCCTGCCCGGAAACCGACTCGATGTAAGAAGCTTCCCGAACCTTTTCCAGCTCCATAAACTGAGAGGCGATCCGTTCCATTTCTCCTTCGTCTTCCCCGTAAAGGCCGATCTGAATATCGAAATTCAGGTTGTCCTGAGAAATTTCGACCGACTTTTGCAAATAGAGCGTAAAGGCCGACATGGCGAGGAACAGCACGAGGCTGACAATGAGCGAGAAGACGGTCGCCCGGTACCGGCGCTTGTTCCGCTTCAGGTTTTTCAAGCCCAGTTCGGCCTCGATCCCGAAAAGGCGGCGCGTCCACTTCGAGGTTTTGACCGCCTTGCCGGTGAGCTTGATGTCGTGCGTCTGCCGGATCGCTTCCATCGGCGTAATCCGGGACGCCCGTCTGGAAGGAACATAGGTGGAGATAAAAATCGTCACCAGCGATAAGACAACGGCTGCCGCCAAGGAAGGGAATGAAACGATCAGCCGGAACTGCTGATCCACATTCATAACTTCTTTAAACAACGGATTGATCCCAAGAAAGGTGATTCCCATTCCGAGAAGTCCAAATACAATGCCCGGCGGAATGCTGATGAGCGCGATAACCGCCCCTTCAAAGAAAACCGAACGTCTCTTTTGCGCCCGCGTGGCTCCGATGCTGGACAGCATGCCGAGATGCCGGGAGCGTTCGGATACCGAGATGGCGAAAGCGTTGTAAATCAGCGATACCGAGCCCGCCATGATGATTACCATGACGATCCCTCCAAGCGTATAGAGCGTTCGCTGGAAGCCGTCGTTATTCGTTATACCGTAGTAACGCAGCAAATCATTGTTAAAGTTCAATTCCTGGATACCGTTTTCGGCAGCGAGCGTTTCCGCATGTTCATACATCGAGCGCCGGATATGCTCGGCCACCACCCATGCCTTCACTTTTTCTTCCGGTCCCAGCGCGCTTTCGTCTAGGCCGGAAACGACCGTATACCCCGGCGCCCATGCCGGTTCCCAATCCGGTCTTTCGATAATGCCCACAATGGTAAAGCTCCGTTGAAGAGAGCCCTCCAGCGTTTCGGCCACTTCGCCGTCCGCCGTTTGAAGCGGTTTGTTCTGCGTCAGCGGCTCCTCAACCTCGGAAAGGCTTATTCTTTGGCCGATGGTCAGCGTAAGCGTGTCGCCGATGCGGTAATTCATTCCGCCCTGCTCCAGCAAATGCTTCGGAACGGCGATTTCCTCTCCGTTGATCGGCAGCTTGCCCTCCGCCAGCCGGATCGGAAAATTGGTCACCGCCTGGACGTCATACTCGCGAACGAACAAATAGGGCTTGTCGATGTTTTTTACGGTATCGAGCTTCGCATACCCGAGGTCCCGGCTCAGCGCCACCTCTTTGGATTCCCCGTCTTCCCGGATCGCCTTCAGCTGCTCCCGGTTGACGCTGCCGTAGCTGATATGCCATTTCCCGCCGGTCTGAATCGCATCCCGCTGCAGCAAATCCAGAAACGAAACGACGATCGTCGCGACGCCGGTGATCATGGCGACCGAAATAATGACGCCGAGAATCGTGACGAGCGTCCGCTTCCGGTTTAACCGAAGCTGGCGCAGGGTCAGTTTGTTGACGATGTTCATCGGCGGATCACCTCGTCCCGCTCGATGCGTCCGTCCGCGATGGAGATGATCCGGTCGGCCTGCAAAGCGATCCGCTCATCGTGGGTAATGATCAGGAGCGTCTGGTTGTACTGTTTGTTGAACATTTTGAGCAGTTCGATGATATCGTGGCTGTTCTTGCTGTCCAGGTTGCCGGTCGGCTCGTCGGCCAGCACAAGCGCCGGATTGTTGATCAAGGCCCTGCCGATGGAGACGCGCTGCTGCTGCCCCCCGGAAAGCTGGTTGGGCAGATGAGTCAGGCGTCCCTCCAGGTTCAATGCGCGCAAAATTTCGTTCAAATGCTTGGGGTTCACCTTATGCTCGTCAAGCAGCAGAGGCAGCGTAATATTTTCCTCTACGTTTAAGACGGGAATCAGGTTAAAAAATTGATAAATGAGCCCGATCTGCCGCCGCCGGAAAATCGCCAGATTGGTTTCATCCAGCTGATACACATCGGTCTGGTCCAGGTACAGCTTTCCTCCGGTAGGCCGGTCCACGCCGCCCAGAATATGCAAAAGCGTCGATTTCCCCGAGCCCGAAGGCCCGACAATCGCCACAAATTCCCCCTTGTTGACCGAAAAGGACACATTGTCCAGTGCTTTTACCGCCATCTCGCCCGTTCCGTAAACCTTGGACAGGTTTTCCGCACGCAGGATTTCCATTTATAGTTCCCTCCAGTAGATTCGATAGCTCTACTATACCTCCCCTGCGTGACTGTCCGGTGACTCGATAGTGACAGTTTCGTCACTTGGCGGACGCTTCCGCAGCTAGGAAGCAACGCTTTTGTAAAACTTGACGGTAAACGCCGTGCCCCCTTCCGGCCCGCTTGCCACCGTTATTTCGGCGTTCTGGTTGTTCAGGATGGACTTCGCCATCGCGAGGCCGATGCCGACGCTTTCCTCCCCCGCGTTCTTTCCCTTGTAAAACCGTTTGAAGATATGCGGGATGTCCTCCGGCGCAATCCCTTCCCCGCTGTCCGCAATCCGGATTTCGGTATAAAGCGGGTTATATCCGCAAGTGACCGAAATTTCCCCTCCCGGCGGAGTATGCTCCACCCCGTTTTTCAGAATGTTCAGCAGCGCCTCGGCCGTCCAGTTCATATCGGCAGTCAGCGTGACGGACGGGTCGCCCGAGACGGCCAGCCGCTGTTCCTTCAGCTCCATAGGAATCAGAAGCGGAGCGGCCGCTTTGCGGATCAGCTCGTCCGCCCTCAGCGTGTCCTTCTTGAACACGACGGTGCCCGCATCGATTTTGGACAGCTTGAGCAGCGAGTTGACCAGCCATTCGATTCGCTCCAGCTGGGCCCGGAGGCTGCGGGTAAATTCCCGTCGTTTCTCGTCCGACAGGTTGCCCCGGAGCAGATCGGTCATGACCACCATGGAGGTCAGGGGCGTCCGCAGCTGGTGCGAAATATCGGAGATGGCGTCCGCCAGGTAGGTCTTGTCGCGCTTCAGCAGCTCCGATTTTTCCGAAAGCATGAGCGTGACTTTGTAGATGTCCGTTTTGAGGATGCTTAACTCGCCCTCCTGATTGTCCCGGATGTCGAGCGTATAATCGCCTGCGCTGATGGCCCGCAGGTCATGGGACAAGCGGCGGATTTCGCGGTAGCGGAGAAACGTCTGCCAGAAAAAGCCGCCGGTCAAAAGAATGCCGGTGCCGCAGACAAGAGCCGCAGCCACGAACGAAAAGGCGTATGCGGCAGCCGCCGAGCCGGCCAGCAAAACGGCCAGGGCGAAATAAAAATAACGTCGCACTTCCTTGTTCCGGATCGTATTAATCACCCGCCTTGTAGCCGAGGCCGCGAACCGTCTTGATCAGAGCCGGCGAAGCCGGATCGTCTTCCAGCTTCTCGCGGAGCCGTTTGATGTAAACAGTCAGCGTATTGTCGTTTACGAAGTCGCCCGCAATATCCCAAATGCTTTCCAGCAGCTGATTCCGGGTCAGAACCTGGCCCGCATGATTGGCAAAGGTCAGAAGCAGGCGGTATTCGAGCGCGGTAAGCGCGATTTCCTCGTCATGCTTGTACACCTTTGCTTCCATAGCATTGATTTTCAGCGGGCCGAGCCGGAACACCGTTTTCGCTGCGCCCGCTTTGTTGTAGCGGCGGAGCACGGATTTCATCCGCGACAGCAGCTCGCGCACGCGGAACGGCTTTGTGATGTAATCATCCGCCCCCATGTCCAGGCCCATCACGACATTCACCTCATCGTCCAGCGCCGTCAGAAAGATGACCGGCACGTCGTCGGCCGCCTTTGCTTCCCGGCACAGCTCATATCCGCTTCCGTCGGGCAGCGTCAAATCCAGCAGCAGAAGGTCAAACCTCTGCCGCGAAAGCGCCTCGCGCGCTTCCTTTATGGTGTGGCGGACCGTCACCCGGTACCCTTCGGCCGCAAGCGAATACTCCAGGCCGGCCGCTATCGTCTTATCGTCTTCCACCAGTAAAATGTCCATGCTCCACCTCGTTGGCCTTTCTGCCGGGGGCCGTTCCCGCCTCCGGCTCTTTTAGTCTAAAAAACGGAACGAAGATTCGCAAATCGTTCACATGGCGAACATTACCAAGTAAAGCTTGCACCTGCCAAAAAGCCCGGAATCACGCGGGTTTGGCACATCTGTCCATGGTTGGGCGGCTCCGATTTCCATGATTTACTGCTAGTCTCGCATTTGGCCTCCTCGCTAAAATAGGCCTATGCAAGAGTTGCCAGCGGCCGATGGGCTACCGTTCCCCGCTATACAGCTTTGGCAAAAAATCAGCAAACCGAACCCCGCAAGCTTTCTGTTCCTGAAATCAACCCCCCGCAAGATCGCGTGAACACCGGTGCCCGCCCTGCACTCGGCGCATAAAAACGTCATCTTTGGAGGTACTCAATCTTGAATTACAAAAAACCGCTTGTCTCCGCAGCCGTCGCCCTGTCCCTCGTTTTCGGAAGCGCTGCCGTCTTTACGCCCGCATCCGCCTACGCCGCCACAGCCGTCGCCCAAGGGACAACCGGAAAGATTGTAAACGGCAGCCCCTACTTCCACAAAACGCCGGTCAGCGGCGAAGCCACCATGGGCTTTGTCAAAAAAGGCTCGGTTGTGCCGGTCCTGGAAATCACGAATAAATACTGGGTTAAAATCAAATACAACGGCGTAACCGGCTGGGTTTCCGCCAAATACATAAACGTCTCCGCCGCGCCGGCGCAAAGCGGCGCCGCCGGAGGAACCGCTTCGCCTGCTCCCGCTCCCACTCCCGCCCCTGCTCCCGCCGCCGCTTGGGAACAGAAGGCGGACAAGCTGATCTCCTATGCCAAAAGCCTGATCGGCAAAGTCAACTACGGCTATTCGAAACGGGTAACCAGCGATCCCAACAACCTGCTCCTGGACTGCTCGAGCTACACGCAGTATGTCTTTAAGCAAGCGCTCGGCCTCAAAATGGGCTGGGGCGCGAACATTCAGTATAACGCTTTCCCGCATGTCGCCAAAGACAACCTGCGCAAAGGCGACCTGGTCTTCTTCTCCGTCAGCAACCCGAATAAAATCGGCCATGTGGGCATTTACATCGGAGACGGAAAATTCATTCATAACGTCAACACGAAATCCGATGTCACCATCGGCGATTTGACCAAAGGGTACTACCAAAGCCATTACAAGGGCGCGGCCCGGGTCATTCAATAAGTGTTCCGCAAAAAAACCGGCTTCGGCCGGTTTTTTTGGTGCCCGAGCGGCGGCGGCCGCACGTTCCGGGAGGTTTTTCACACAGGCAATCCATGGTAGAATGAAAGAAGTTTTCATTCCACGCCCGAAAGGACGATTTCTGTTGCATCCGGAACCGACCGAATTGCTTCATCAAGCCGAGCAGCTTCTTCCGCAGATCGGAGAAGCTTATGTCACCTCCATACAGGAACGCCGCATCGAGGATACGCTCGCCGCCGCGGCCGGCGAATGCCTGCGGCTGCTCCAGGCGGCTCTGGACGCCTGCGCCGCGCAAATCGCCCGCCTCGGCGCTGCCGCCGATCCCGGGAAAGCGCAAACGGGCGCGCCCCGCTTCCCGGTGGAGGACAACGCCGGCGTCTTTCTGACCGGCGTAAGGACTCGTTTCCCGGGGATCACCGAATCCCGCCCGGAGCTCCTCCGCCTCCTGATGAGCGAACAGCCCTTTGTCAGTCGCTCTCCCTGGCTGAAAGAGCTCCGCAGCTTGACGGAAGGGCCGGAACAGCCTGCATTGACGCCGCGCACAGACGGAGCGGCCCGTTCCATGACCCTCCTTACGTTTCACGGGGAAGAGATTGTATTTGACGGCGAACCGCCGGCCGGGCGGAACGGTCTGTCTGTCGCCCGGCCGGACCAGGCGGATTGGCAGGGCATCGCCTTTGCGGCGACCACCAAGGACGTATGGGACAGCCTCCAGGAGATCGCGGATGGAACCGGCCGTATCGTCGCCGGCTTGTCCGGCGGAGCGGACGAAACGGACCGCTGAGGTCCGTTCGCTTCCCAATGCTGCGGAGGAAACAGACCGGTGAATCCCGTTCGCGTCCTAATGCGGCGGAGGAACGGACGGTCAATCCCGTTCGCGTCCTAATGCGGCGGAGGAACGGATGGTCAATCCCGCTCGTGTCCCGAAACAAACCGAAAGCCGGAGCGGCGAACGCTCCGGCTTTTGGCTTGTTTACCCGATCGCTTTTCTGGAACGGAACATGTATTTCACCAGGAGGAGCACGGCGACCACACCTCCGAAGGCCGCTGCAATCACCCACGCGTTTTTCTCGAAAGCATGCAGCAGCTGCTCCCACCTCGGCCCGAAGGAACGGCCTAGCATAACGAAGCAAAGCACCCAAAAAGCGGCTCCCGTATAGGTAAAGAGCGCGAACGCGCGGAACGGAATCCGCATCATACCGGCGAAATAACCGGTGAAGTGGCGCACCCCGGGGATAAAATACCCGATGAACAGCAGGCTTGTCCCGTATTTATTGAACCAACGCTGGGTCTTTTCCTGCTTCGCTTCGGAAAACAGCAGCCATTTGCCGTACTTTTTCAGGAACGGCATGCCCAGTTTGTTGCCGATCCAATACGTCAGGGTCATGCCCGATGTAGTGGCAATAAAGGCAATGAGCAGCACAGGCAGCGGATGCAGGATGCCCCGATAAGTCAAGTAACCCGAATAAGTCAGTGTCGTTTCGCCCGGAAAAGGCAGGGCGATAAATTCCAGAAACAAACCCACAAGCAGCACCAGGTAACCATAAACTTCAAACAAGCGTTCGATTTCGGCGATCCCCACTTTGCACCCCGATCCCATCTCGTAAACATGAATACCGGTTTCCATTTTACTGCATCCGTGGGGAAAATGCACTTTCTGCTTTTGGGAAAAGCGCAGCCGGACGGACGCCCCGAGCCGCGTGGCTGCGGAAGCGCCGTCCGGCTTTCCGGAAAAGGCCGCCTCAGGACGGATTCCGGTAGTAAGGCGGACGCGGGCGCGGATAAGGAAACGGCGGGAAAGGATAAGGAGGATAAAACGGATAGTAGGGCGGATATGGCGGGTAAAAAGGCGGGTACGGATAGTACCACCACGGCACCCACGGATACGGACGCGGACGCGGCCTCCCGCCCGGCCCCCAACCTCCGCCTGGTCCGCCCGGCCCCCACGGACCTCCCGGTCCCGGCCCGGGACCACCCGGTCCTCCGGGCCCGCCGGGGAACGGCAGCAGCGCGGCGCTTCGCTCTTCAAATTCATTCGGCCCGAACGAGCCGTACTCGTTGCTCATGCCTGATGCTCCTCCCCTCTTGACTCGATTGAACCTTTACAAAAGCAATGTCAGAACCAGCAGGTCGTACAGCGCCAGGGGGAGGATAAAGTTGTTAAAGCCGTAACCGGGATAGAAGTATGGCGAACCGAACGGAAACGCCCTTTGCAGGTCGTCCCTCCCCTGCTGGACCAGCAGGTACAGATTCCGGTCATCCACGTGGGCGATTTGGCCGACATATGTTCTTCCGTCCGCCGTCTGGACTTGCGCCATCCGGTTCCGGTGGCGGTCGCACATTTCACGGACTTCCTTGCACATGCTTTTGTAGGCCTGCAGCATTTCCCGGTTGGCTTGATAGATCACCTGCTGCTTGGCGGGTATTGCGCTCATCGCGGGTGCTCTCCTTTCGTTCGTTGCTGTCTTCACGCCATCATATGCAGACGCCCGGTTTTGGGTCCTCGCCTACCGGCCGGTTTTTTTCGGAATCGTCCACGTCCTCTATTCATTTTCCCGGCCGCCTTGCGTATGCCTACGTCCACTATATACTTTTTCACCCGGCCCCCTTGTGCCTTGTCATCGTCCACTACTCTCCCGAGCCCAACTGAATGATTCGCCGCCCTTTTTCCAGAAAGTAACTTTGCCTTCGACATGCTTACTTCAAAAAAAAGGCGTTGCGGCCTGTAACGGTTGCCAGCGAGCTTATTTGCCCGAAAAAGGGGAGTCTGGAACTGTAACGGTTGCCACAGGGCTTATTTTCGTTTTTCCCCCATCGAATAGGAGGTTTTTTCCAAAATAAGCGCTGTGGCAACCGTTAGATTTTAAAAAGGGGCTTTTTTGCCCAAATAAGCGCTGTGGCAACCGTTACGCACGACACATGTGGGGAACAACGAAGAAATGCTGACCGCCGGCACTCCTTTGCAAACGCACGCCCTAGCGGACCGTTCCCAACAATCCTTTTACAAGCAACATGTCTGGAACGGAACGCATCCCGGTGAACCTTTTACAAGCGGCAAGCTAAAGCGGCCCGTTCCCCGGTTGGCATTAGGCTACATTTTCGCGGGGAAGTGCTGACGCAGCTCGCATTTACGGCACCAAACAGCGCGCCCTACAGGCTGTCTTCCGGCTGCTGCTTTCTTTTGATGGCTTTCTATCGGCGGCCTTTCATCCGATCAACGCCTCGGAACCGCTACCGTGAACAGAAGGGTAAGAACAAATTTGGAAACGGCATCCGGCTGACCGCGAACAGGGTACTCACGGCGACTGAATAACGCAAATGAAATGCGGATGGAAGGGTTCTCCTACAAAAAGCCCCAAGCCGGCTTTTCATCGTGGAGGTACCTGCAGTCCTTTTCAGCAGTCAAGGGAACCGTCGGTTGGCAGTGACATCACGGGGCTTTGATGTCACGGGATACTGATGTCGCGGGGCTTTGACATCACGGGACATTGACGCCACGGGACATTGACGCCACGGGGCACTGATGTCACGGGGCACTGATGTGACGGGGCTCTAACGTGACGGGGCGCTGATGCCACTGCGCTTCGACATCACCTGCCTTAGCCATGCGCAACCGTGCAATAAAAGCCGCCCGGGACTCTTTGCGTCCTCGGGCGGCTTTCGCCGGGCGGCCGGTTATTTTTGCAGCCGCCAATACATGTCGCTCCAGCGGAGCTCGTTTTTGAAACGGAAGGCTTCCGTGTGCCGGTTGATCAGGACCATCTCGATGCCGGCCAGTTCGGCCCAATCGGCCAGATCCTCGGCGGTGGCCACATACGAGAATACCGTGTGATGGGCGCCGCCGGCAAGAATCCAGGCTTCCGACGATTCCCGCAGGGAAGGCTGGGGCTTCCACAACACGCGGGCCACCGGCAGCTTCGGCATGGCGACCGCAGGTTGAACGGCGTCCACTTCGTTCACGATCAGGCGGAACCGGTTCCCCAGGTCGATAAGCGAAGCGCATACGGCCGGACCGGAGCGGCCGTCAAAAATCATCCGCGCCGGGTCTTCCCGGTTCCCGATGCCAAGCGGATGCACCTCCAGGCGAGGCTTTGTCGCCGCAATGGTCGGGCAAATCTCCAGCATGTGCGAGCCGAGAATAAGCTCGTTTCCTTTTTCCAGGTGATAGGTATAGTCCTCCATAAAGGACGTGCCCTCATTCCCCGCCATAACCTTCATCACCCGCGTAAGCGCCGCGGTTTTCCAGTCTCCTTCGCCTCCGAAGCCGTAGCCCTGCTCCATCAGCCGCTGGACAGCCAGGCCGGGAAGCTGACGCAGGCCGTGCAAATCCTCGAACGTCGTAGTAAACGCGCCGAAGCCGCCTTCATCCAGAAAGCTCTTCAAGCCAAGCTCAAGGCGGGCCTGGTAAACGATCGAATCCCAGCCCGTCCGGCGGGTTTCGTCGGAAATGTCGTAGCGCTCCGCGTATTCGTCAAGGAGCTGCTTGAGCGCCTGCTCGCCCGCACCGTTCACCCGCTCGACCAGGTCGCCGATGCCGTAGCCGTTGACCGACCAGCCGAACTTGATTTGCGCCTCCACCTTGTCGCCTTCCGTCACGGCTACCTGTCTCATGTTGTCCCCGAACCGGGCGACCTTCAGGTTCTGCCCTTCGGCAAACGCATGGGCGGTATGCATCCAGCGGCCGATCGTACCGGTCACCTCCGGGTCCTCCCAGTAGCCCGCCACCACTTTTCGCGGAATGCCCAGGCGGGCGCCCATAAAGCCGTATTCGCGGTCTCCGTGAGCGGATTGATTCAGATTCATGAAATCCATATCGATGCTGTCCCAGGGAATTTCCCGGTTAAACTGCGTATGCAGGTGCAGCAGCGGCTTCTTCAGCCCCGTTAAGCCGGCAATCCACATCTTGGCGGGCGAAAACGTATGCATCCAGGTAATCAGTCCCGCGCAGCGGTCGTCGCTGTTTGCCTCCAGGCATAACCGGCGGATGGCGTCGGGCGTTGTCAGAACCGGCTTGCACTCCACTTCGAACGGAACGGCCTCGGCCCGGGCAAGCCCTTCGGCCATAAGCCTGGCGTGCTCCGCCACCTGCTCGATCACTTCGGGTCCGTAAAGATGCTGGCTTCCCGTAACAAACCAGAAACGGATCGGATTCTTGTTCATGTCGCATCCTCCTCATAAGGCGCCCGGATCAGGGCATGTAATGTACGAACAATTTAACCGAAACAAAAAGAATCCACCGATGAAAAGGGTTGCATCCGGCCTGCTTCTATAATATTGTACGTACATGTTCATTCCCCTTCATTTTACTCGTTCCCCTTCGGGTTAGCAATAGCGGCATTTCCGCTCAGCCCGTACTTGCGGCGAAGCCGGTCCAGCGCTTTTCGCCAGGGCTCGCCAAGCAACGCGAGGAATGCCGCATTGGACAGCGCATGAGCCAGATCAAAGGGAAAGCTCGCGGCGCAGGACGCCAGGTAAGCGGCAAGTCCTCCCCCATCCGGAAAAGCCGAATAAACCCAAAGGTTCATGAGCCAGCCGAAAAGGAACCCCCAGAGGAAGCCGAACGCGATCAGCAGCGGCCTTTTGACGGTGATCCGCATTTTGGGCATCAGGCCGGACGTCAGTCCGATCAGGCCCCAGCCGAACATTTGCCAGGGCGTCCACGGCCCCTGCCCGAGGAACAGATTCGATACCAGCGCGGCTACCGCTCCGATGACAAACCCCGCCTCTCCGCCGAACACAAGGCCGGACACGATCACGACAAAGCTGGTCGGCTGCACGCTGGGCAGCGCGGCAAACGGCACGCGGGCCACGGCGGCGACAGCCGCCAGTACGGCGAGCAGCACCAGCTCGCGGGCATGCGCCGATCGGCGTTCGAACCGGAGCAAAAGCGGCATCAGTGCGACACCGGTCAGCAAAAAGGAAAGCAACAAATAGTAGCGGTCCGTGACGGCAACCGATACCGCAAGAGCCATCGCGAACAGGAACACGCCTCCCCACACCGGCCCTTTCATGACAGCCGCTCCAGTACGTCTTTCGCGGTCAGCGCGTCGGGAAAGAGAGCCCGAGCAGCTCGGTTGACCGATGTGGTATAGAAGTAATTGTCGCCAAAAAACAGCCGCGGAGCCGCTTCGGCGGAGATGGCGCGGTCGAACAACATGGCGCACCGGGTGGCATGGGCCGCCGCAAACTCGACGTCATGGGTTACGATGGCGATGGTTTTCCCTTCCGCCCGGAGCTCGTCAAACAGAGCCGCCATGCTTTGTTTGGCGAACGGATCAAGCCCTTTCGTCGGCTCGTCGAACAGTACAATATCCGGCTTCGCCAGCAGCAGCATGCCGAGCGCTACCTTTTGCTGCTGCCCTCCGCTGATGTCGTGCGGATGCTTGCCGGCCAGCCCGGCGATTCCCAGCCGCTCAAGCATATGAACGGCTGCGTCCCGCCAGCCCGACGGCTCCGCCCGCTTCGCCATATGCTCCAGTTCTTCCCGCACCGTGTCGAAGCTGAAATAAAGCAGCGGGTTTTGCGCCATGTAGCCGATCTTCAGCCCCTTCTCCGTCTCGACGCGGCCGCGCTGCGGCTTCAGCAAGCCCGCCATCACCTGCAGAAGGGTGGATTTTCCGGCGCCGTTGCCGCCGACGACAGCCAGCAGCTCGTTCCGAGCCAGCGTCAGCTTCAGCTTGCTCAACACCTCCGGCCCGTCTTTTTCGTAGCGGAAGCTTACGTCCCGGCAGGTAAGGACCACGCCTTCCTTCCGCCCCGCCGTATCCGGTAACGCCAAAAGGAAGGCTTCCGAACGTCCTGGCCGGGCCGGACTCTCCGCTGCTGCCGCCGCCGATTCACGGCCCGCCCGGCTGCCAAATCCGCCCGGCGCATCCGCCGCCGCTTGCTCCAGCCACGCTTTCCCTTCCCGCACGTTCAGCGGAGCTCCGGCCTGCCTACCGCCGGTCTCCCGGCCGGCTTCCGCCTGCCAGAACAGCTGCGTCAAGGCCGGGAAGTAAGCCAGGTCCGCGCGTTCCCCGGAGCGGGCGATTTCCGCGCTGACCGCGCGCGGCGGCCCTTCATGCTTGATCCGGCCGTTTTCCATCAGGCAGATCCGGTCCGCAAGCGGAAGCGCATCCTCCAGCCGGTGCTCGCTCATCACAACGGTCATCGACAGCTCCTCGTTCAGCCTCCGCACCATCTGCAAAAATTCCTGCGCCGCCACCGGGTCAAGCTGGGAGGAAGGCTCGTCGAGCAGCAGCAGCTTCGGCTGGAGCAAAAGGACCGACGCCAGATTCAGCGTCTGCTTTTGCCCGCCGGACAGCTCGTGCACGGATTTGTGCAGGATCGGCTCCAGCCCGAAAAAGTGGGCCATCTCCGCCAGCCGTTTGCGCATAACCGGCTGACTGTAGCCCATGTTTTCCATCGAAAAAGCAAGCTCGTGCCAGACCGTGTCCATTACAATTTGACTGTCGGGATTTTGAAAAACCATGCCGATTTCCTCCGCCGCCTCCCGGACGGACAGCTCTTCCATGGGGGCACCCTTGTAGAGCACGCGGCCCGACCGTAAGCCCGCTGGCGCCAGCTCCCGCTTGAGGTGGCGCAAAAGCGTCGTTTTGCCGCTGCCCGACGCGCCGCACAGCACCACGAACTCGCCTTCCCGAACGGTCAGCGACACGTCCGCAAGCGCGGGTCGCGAATCGTCGGGATAGGTGAACGTCAACCCTTCCGTTTTTACGATTTCCATTTTGCACGCTCCCTGATTTCCACGGCGAGAGGAATCGCCAAGTAAAGACAAAAGCAGCCGAACAACGCCGCTTCCCCGGCGTCGAACGGCGGAAGGACCATCCGGGGGTAAACCGGGAATACGCCTTTCCCCAGCAGCCTTCCCGCCGCGCACGCCCCGCCGCTCAAGAGCAGCAGCAAAAGCGCCGTATAATCCCGCCGGTCCATCCGGTATACGGAATAAGCGCTTCGTTTGCCGGTGCCGTATCCCCGGGCGTTCATCGAATCGGCCGTCTGCAGGCCTTCTTCCAGACTCCAGACCAGCAGCACCTTCAAAAGGATCATCCCGTTCCGCAGCCTGCTCACAAGGCCGCCCTCCCGCACGCTGATGCCCTTGGCCCTTTGAACAAGCGCGATTTGCTTCAGCCGCACGCGAAAAAGCGGCACAAACCGGATGGCCATCATCGCCAGCAACGAGGTTTTGGGCGCCGCTCCCGAGAACAAATACAGAAACTTGTCGGACGTGACCGCCCGGTTATAGGAAACGAAAACCGTTAATACGGCAATCAGCGTCAAGGCCGCGGTCGTGCCGTACAGCACGGCTTCAAGCGTAACGGGCTGATCCAGAAAATAGAACAGGATGTGCCGTCCCCGGTGGTTAAACAACGGATTGATCAGGGCAATGGCAAACGCGCCGACGAGGGAAAAAGACAGCATCCGGACAAGCGCCCGCCCCGCCCCCTGCAGGACGGCCAGCAGGCCCAGCGCCAGGATGGCCGTCAGCAGATAGAGCGGATGCGAGAGCAGCATGACGAGCATGGCCAGCCCGGCATAAAACAAAAACGCGGGGGCCGGATGCAACGCTGCCATGCCCCGGTTCATGAAGCCTCCGCCCCGATGTCTTTGCCGAGGTCAAGCGTATACAGCCATTCCACTTGGTCGCCCGGAAGAATTGTGACCGCGCCGGCGCTTTTCCTGGCCACTTCCCCATTGACGCGGAACAGCCAGCCGCTTTGCGGGCCGTGGTCGAACTCGTACAGATTGTCGATTCCTTCCACGTAAGCAAGCGCTCCGCTGCCCCGGTACTCCATTGGGATTTTATGTTCCCGGGTGACGCGCTTGAGCAGCTCCAGAGCGGTTTCGCCCTCTTTCACTTCGACCTCGAGAGGAGCCAAAATGACGCCCTGCTCTTTATCGCCCGTGATGGAGAACGAGACGGCCGCCGTTTGGGCCGCAGCCGTCCCGGCAGCCGGCGCCTTTGTCGGCGCGGCGGACGGAGCGTCAGCGGACGCGCTTGGCTTCGGGGATGCGGACGCGGATGCTGAAGCCTGCGGCTTGACCGACGGCGCGGGCGCAGAAGTCGGCGCGGCGGATGCTTTCCCGCCGCTTCCGGCCGAGCCGCCGGGCGCGGACGGCTTCGCCGGGGCCGCCGGTGAGGCCGGCGATGCCGTCGGCGGCGCGGAAGCCTCCGGGGCCGCCGGAGCATCGGGCGCTTCCGGCGCGGAAGCCGTGACGGCCGGGCTCGGCGACGGCGAAACGCCGGACGTCGCAGCGGCGGATACGGCGGGAGAATCCGCCGCCTCCGGCGCCTGCCCGCCCGCTCCGCAGCCGCCCAGCAGCAGGGCGGCCGCTGTCACGATAGCGGCCAAACAACGCGCGGTCCGTCCTTTCAAAGCAAACATCATGGTTCCCCCTTCATAAGGAAAGGAAACGAAGGGCGGCTGAATGCGCCCTTCGCTTCTTTATACCGGTTATTTTTGCGGGTTGCGGGCGTGCGGGCGTGCTTATTTCGCCAGAGCGAAGCACTTCATCGCCACAACGGCCGCCATTTCGCGGGTTACCGCGTCCTTCGGATGAAACGCCCCGGCGGAGCCGACCATGAGGCCGTTGTCGTATACCGCCGCTACATGGGGAACCGCGCCTGCATACATCAGTTTCTGATCGCTGAACGGCAGGCTGTCCGAGGTGCGCTTCAGATCAAACGCCTTGCTGATCATAACCGCCATATCCTGGCGGGTGATCGGCTGGGACGGCTTCATCAAGCCGGCCGAAACGCCTTCCACCAAGCCGAGCTCCTTCGCCTTCATGACGTAGCCGTAATACCAGGTCCCGGGAGCGACATCCGTAAAGCTTTGCTTCGCGTTCGGATTCGGCTGCTCATTCAGCAGCTTCAACAGCAGCGTGGCAAATTCGGCCCGGGTTATTGCTTTTTTCGGTGAGAACCGCAGCTCGTTTACGCCCGTTCCGACCATCAGACCATTCATATAGGCCTGGTCCACATATACGGAAGCCCAAACGGAGACTTCCTTTTGATCGGCGAAGCTTTGCGCCGGTTTTACAATCAGACCGGTTTGTTTACGCACAACAGAAGGAGCATCGCCCGTCCGGTAGCCGCTCACGGTAACCGTATGTTTTCCGGCGGGTACGGAAGAGAAGCCGGCTTTGCCGCTGGCGTCGGTGATCGCAGTGGCAGCACCAATGGCGACTTGTACGCCGGCAGCAGGCGTTTCCACCGTTTTTCCACTTTCCCAGTCAAGTGTTGCTTTCGTAACGGTAACCGTAAATGGCTTGCCGGCCTGCGGTGCCGCAGGGGTTGCGTATACGGCTTGGACAACTTGCGTGTCTCCGCCGCCATAGTAAACGACCGTTTCATCGCCTTTTTCCAGTGCAAACTGGTTCATCCCGACAGATGGGAAAATCCAGTTTCCGTCGCGGATCACCGCGAACATCCAGCCGTCATAGCCTCCGTATACGCCGGATTCCAGTCCGCTGATCGACTTTACAAAAGGACCGTACGCCATTTCTTCAACGACAAGCGCTTTGTTTTGGGCCGTGGTCAGTTCCTTCAAGCCGTCCAGCACATTTGCCGCCTTGACGGAGCCGGAGAACGCGGAACCGGCCTTGTCGCCCTCCACCCGAATGACCGGAGCCGGAGCAAAATCGTACAGGCGGCCGCCGCCTGCTTCAAAGAGCTTGTAAGCGACAAGCGCTTGAAGCGCCTGCTCGGTCGCCATGACATCCGCCTCGCCGGAGAGCTCATGACGGAAGCTGCCTTTGTCGTCGCGGAAGGTCAGCAGCTTGTCCACCAGACTGACGCCGCCCTTGGTGAACCGGGCTTCCGTCGGGTCTATGCCGTGTGCCGTCAGGCCGATGATGACCTGCGCAACGGTTTCGCTGCTTTCCGTGCCCCAGGTCGTGTAGCCGCCCTGCGCGTTTTGCGTCTTGGCGAGCAGCGCAACCGCCTTGTCGGCCGCTGCTTTCACGGCCGGGCGGTCTTTGTAAGGCGCAAGCGCCGTCAGCGCAAAAGCGGTCAGATCGGGATCGCTTGCGTCGCCCGTAAAGGAGAAGCCTCCGTCGGCCAATTGAGCATCCAGAACGTACGCGATCAGCTTGTCGCGGGTCCAGGCGGCTCCCTGCGGAATCTCATACCCGCCCGCATCCAAAGCGACCAGCGCATACAAAGGCCCGTTTAGACCCTGATTCGTCATCTTGGCATGATCCGCAAGACCGGCGATCAGATTGTAACCCGCGTAATCGGCCGCGTTCTTGCCGAGCGCCGTGAGTGCCAGTACCGTGCGCGCGGCGTCGGTAACCCTGCCGTATTGGCCTTTGGCCTCTTTCACGGACGCTTCCAGCTTGGAAACGTAACCGGCGGGAACGTCCGCGCCGAGCCGGGACAGTCCGACGGCTTCCCAATCGGAGTCGACGCCGCCTTTGGTGATTGAGTCCGCCGCGGAATAGACGGCTTCTTCAACCGATACGCCGGTTTCCGCGGTTACCGCGGCTTCGGCTGCGAATGCGCCGGCCGGCAGCGCGGCGGAAAGCAGCAGCAGAAAAGACAGGACAAGTGCAACAACAGATGAATTTCGTTTCAACGTTCAGGCCTCTTTTCTTCATAAAATGATAGATTGGCACAAAAAAAACCGCCTCTGAAGAAGGTGGCGGATTGGTGCGCATGGACATGCGAATACGATCGTTTCTTATCCCACCCCCCGAAGAATCAGAAACACCCGGGCAAGGCAGGTCTCCTGGCTCATGCGTCAAACACGGCTTTTCGCCTTCCCGTCCGGCAGAAACAGTGGCGTGTGAAAAGCCGCTCGGCATTTACAGTGGCGGGACCGCGCCGGATTCGCACCGGCTTCCCTATTAAGCGGGTTTGTTCGACAGCCAAACCCGCACCTTTGCCCGAAACGGTTATGAACTTGTCCTATTATCATAGCTTTTCGGAACCCGTTTGTCCACATCGCCCGAGGATTGGCGGAGCTCCTTGACGGGTAATAGAGAAGTAGAAAGCCTGCGGCCGGACACCTTGCATGCCGGCCGTTCAACCTATCAACGGGAGGTTCGACACCATGAGACATTTGAATGAAGATCAAATAAAAACGCTGCGCACCCGCCTGGAGGAGGAACGTAACGAGCTGAACGCCCAGCTAGAGCGAAACGAGAACGAGTCGCTGCGGGATTCCACCGGCGAGCTGACGGCGGCGGACAACCACCCGGGCGACACCGGGACCGAGCTTTTCGAGCGAAGCCGGGACCTGGCGCTGAATGAATCCGAGCAATCCCGGCTTGCCGAAGTAGAGGCCGCTCTGGAACGGGTTGGCAACGGCACGTACGGCATCTGCGAGAAAAGCGGGGAACCGATCCCGTATGAGCGCCTTGAAGCGATTCCATGGACCCGGTTCACCGTGGAGCATTCCGAGATGCAGGAGGTATCCGACAGCCGTCCGGTCGAAGAAGAAGTGATGGTGCCTGGGCGCGGCGTTACGGACCGTCATTACGTGACCGAGCAGGCCGAACGGGACGACAACGACGCCTGGCGCATTGTCGAGGAATATGGAAATTCCGATTCTCCGGCCATGGCCGACGATCCCGACCGCTTCCGCTATACCGATTCGAAAGGCGGCGGCAACGGAGACGGCAGCGTTCAGAAAATGGACGATTTCGCCGCCACCGACATCGACGGCGCCAACCGAAGGGCCATACGCGGAAAGGAATACGACCGCTACCTGCAAAATGACGAAGGAGACGCCGTTTTTGAAGCCGAGCGCTCGGCGGCGGAACGCGGCAAGCCGGTCGACTAAACCGGCTGCGCCTTTTTCGCCTCTCCTGCGCTAGTCCCCACCCGCCTCCCCGTCTGCGGAATATACTGAACGCAGACGAAACAAGGAGGCGGGATCGGGTGAAGGCAACGAACCCCCTGCACATTTGGATTTTTACACTGGAGTATCAACCCCATATTATCGGAGGACTCGGAACGGTCGCGACGGAGCTGACAAGATCGCTTGTGCGCCGGAACCTTTCGGTCACGTTGTTTACCAGAGGAGAAGGGCGCTGGATAACAAGCGGCAAAAGCGGGTCTCTCCGCGTCGTCCGGCTGCCCGGCCTCCCTGCGTTTTACAGCGAGAAAAACCGCAGCTTTTACACCTCCCCTCTCATCCGGTATGCCCTCCGTTCCGGCCTGCCGCGTCCGGACGCCATTCAGGTTCACAGCCTGGAATTTGCGCTCGCCGCCCTGGAATGCCGGAGACTGTTCCGGGCGCCCCTGATTTATTCCTGCCACTCGCTCGTTTCCGGTTCTCCCTCTCGGGTCGCTACAAAACGGCTGCAGCTGATTTTGCTGCGCAATGCCAACCGCATCGCTGTTCCAAGCCGCTCCCTGAGGAGTGAAATCATCCAGACGGTTCCGGCGGCTGCCGGCAAAATCGCCGTTATTCCGCATGGCGTACGAAAAGGCAAGCCGCCGGCCCGCGTCAATCCGGGCAAGCTTTTGTTTGTGGGCCGGCTGATTCCCTCCAAAGGAGTGGAGCCGCTGGTACGCGCCTTTGTGCGCGTCCGCAGATTAAGGCCTTCCGCGTCGCTGACCATCGTCGGAAAGGGGTCTGCGCTGTATGTACGGCGCTTGCGCCGTTATATCCGGCGTCATGGGGCGGCACGGAGTGTAATCTGGACCGGCTTCAAAACGCCGCCCGAGGTGCAGCGAATGTACCGCAAACACGGAGCTGTGGTTGTGCCGAGCTCGCACGAATCGTTCGGTTTGGTCGCGTTGGAGGCGATGGCGAACGGCGTCCCGCTCCTCGCCACACAGCGGGGCGGCCTGAAGGAATTCGTCCGCAATTCTACGGCCGGTGTTTTGGCGGAGCCCCGGGAACCGGACATTGCCCGCGCGATCGCTTCCATGTGGCGGCATCCCGCCGCGACGGAGCGGAAACGAAAAGCCGCCCTTCGCGTCTCCCGCCAATACCGCTGGCCAGCAGCCGCCCGCCGGTACGAGGCGCTGTTTCGCGAAAGGACGGCGCGCATCAAAAAGCTTGACAAGGAGGAATGAACAGATGCCTTCCCTGGCCATCCGAATGGCGGAAAGGTTCGGTCTTCCCGCCGTCAGCGCGGTCCCGGTGTCGGAAGGCGTTTACCGTGTCAAAACCGCCGGCGGGATTCCGTACAGCCTGAAACGAATGCCGTTCCCCCCGCAAAGGCTGCGTTGGATCGACCAATCCCTCAGGCGCCTGAGAAGCCATGGCGCCCCTCCGCTGGCCTGGCGCAGACCGGAGCAGCGCCACGGGAAGCGCGTCTTCCTCCTTACCCCCGACAAGCAGCAAACCTATGTCCTCACGCCTTGGTTCCATGGCCGATGGCCGTCGCTCGGTTCCCGCAGCGACCTGCGGCTGTGCGGCGCAGCGCTGGCCCGGTTTCACGCCGCAAGCAAGGGAATGCCGCTGAACGCAAAAGGCGCGAACAACCGGATCGGGGCTTGGCCGCGGGAGCTCGGCGGCATGAAGCGGGATTTGGAGCGGCTGCTCTCGGAAGCGGCCCTTCAGGCACGCGACCGGCGGATCGCCGATTGGATCGGCCGCCATCGCAAGGAGCTGACCGGCTACGCGAAAGGCGCGCAGCTTCGGTTGGCCAAAGCCGGGTACAGCGGGCAATGCAGGCTCCGCCGAAACGCTGTTCTCTGCCACGGCGACGGGGGGCCGACCAATTTTATTATCGACGCCCGCGGCCGGATGCGCCTGATCGATTTTGAGACGCTGCGCATTGATTTGAGGGCTTACGACCTGTACCGGCTGCTTTTTAATACCTGCAAGGAGAGGGCGTGGAGGTTCTCGACAGCGGAAGCGGTTCTGGCCGGCTACCGGTCGTTCTCCCCTCTTACCGCGGACGACTGCCGGCTGGCGGCGGCGTGGCTGCGGTTTCCCCGCACGACGCACCTCCTTTTCCGCGCAAACCGAAATGGCCAGGTCACACTAACGCTCGGGGAGCTGAACGCCGCCCTGCTGGCGGAACGCCGAATCACCGGCTTCCTTTTGCAGCTGGACCAGTTCCGTTTGTCCTCCCTCGGCGGCAAAAAGCCCGCAGCCGCGCGATAAACACGCGGTGCGGGCGATTTTCTTCCGAATGGCGGTTTACCGGGCTTTCGGATCAATCCTGCGGCTGCAGCAGCTTCGTGTAAAGGTCCATGTACTGCCTTGCCGCCTGGCTCCAGCCGAAATCCAGCTTGGAAATATTGGCGATCAGCTTCTTCCACACTTCCTCGTCCCGGTACAAGCCGACGGCGCGCTGGATCGTGAACAGAAGCTCGTGGGCATTGTAGTTGGCGAAGCTGAACCCCGTCCCTTCTCCTGTGAATTCATTGTAGGGCAGAACGGTGTCCTTCAGGCCGCCCGTCTCCCGGACGATCGGCACCGAGCGGTACCGGAAGGCGATCAGCTGCCCCAGGCCGCAGGGCTCGAACTGGGACGGCATAAGAAACATATCGGAAGCCGCGTAAATCCGGTGCGCCAGCTCTTCCTGGAAACGAATATGTACGGACACTTTGTCCGGATGACGCTCCGCAAGCTCCTTGAAAAACTGCTCGTATTTCCAGTCTCCCGTTCCGAGCAGTACGAACTGGATGTCGTCCTGCAGCGCTTCGTCCAGAATCCGTTCGATCAGATCGAAGCCTTTTTGTTCCACCAGTCGGGACACCACCCCGATCATCGGAATGCGGTCATCCACCGCCAGCCCGTGCTCCTGCTGGAAAAGCTTTTTGTTCAGCCGCTTCTTGACCAGCGAATTGCGGAACTTCACGGTAATGGCCGGGTCATTCATCGGGTCGTAAAATTCATTGTCGAGCCCGTTCAGGATGCCGTACAGGTCGTTCGAGCGGGCACGCAAAACTCCGTCAAGCTGCTCTCCGTAATAAGCGGTCTGAATTTCCTCCGCATAGGTTTTGCTAACGGTGGTAATCACGTCGGAATACAGCAGAGCGCCTTTCATGCAGCTTCCGCCTCCGTAGAATTCCAGCCCTTCCGCCGTGAAATAGCTGTCCCCGACCCCCAGCAAATCCTGGAGCAGCTCGCGGGAAAACAAGCCCTGGTACTTCAGATTGTGAATGGTAAACACCGTCCGGATGCTCCGGTAATCCTCCAGGTGCCCGTAATGCTCCTTCAGCATGAACGGGACAAGCCCGGTTTGCCAATCGTGGCAGTGGACGATGTCGGGTTTGTATCCATCCATATGCTGCAAGGCCTCGCAAACGGCCCGGGAAAAGAACACAAACCGTTCGGCATCGTCGCCGTAGCCGTACAGCCCGGTTCGCCTGAAGTAAAATTCGTTGTCGAGAAAATACCAATGGATGCCTTCGTGCACCAGCTCCTGCAGCCCGCAGTACTGCTTGCGCCAGCCGACATACACGCTGAACTCGTTCACGAGGGTCATCCGCTCGCGGAGCTCGGCCGGAATATCCTCGTATTTCGGCAGGATGATCCGGACATCGGCGCCCTGCTCCCGCAAGGCGCGGGGCAGCGAACCGATTACGTCGGCCAGACCGCCCGATTTTACAAAAGGAACCGCCTCCGAGGCGGCAAACAGCACGTTCATTTCTCTTCCTCCCGTTAAGGCGAAAAGACGGGCCTCCGGGATGCGGATCATTCTTCCGATCGCTAACGCTTCAGCAGAATGATTCCGCTCCTCTCCGGCCCTGTTTCGCCAAACTAGATCACTTTTAATTTCTCTGCGATGTACGGGGCTTTCGCGTCTCCGATCAGCGTCGTGTCGTTGGAAATCCGCACATCCTTGTCGAGAATCGCGTTCTGGATCGTCGCCCGCTCCAGCACGTGGCCGTTCTGAAGGACAATGCAGTTCCGCAGGACCGCTCCGCTGTGCACTTTTACCCCGCGGAACAGAATGCAATTTTCCACCGTCCCGTCGATCACGCATCCGTTGGCGATCAGACTGTTTTTGACGTTGGCCCGGGTCGTGTATTTGGTCGGCGGCTCATCTTTGACCTTGGTAAGGATGGGGAACGGTTCAAAAAACAGCTGCCGGTAGACTTCGGGATCAAGCAGATTCATGCTGTGGCGGAAGTAGCTGGGGATCGAGTTGACCACGCCGAGATAGCCTTTAAACGGAAAGCCGTTGACGGTCAGCCGGTCCAGGTTCCGCATGACCGCGTTGCGGACAAAATGGTCGTATCCCTGCGCCAGGGACGTTTCCACGATGTCCAGCAGAAGCTCTTTTTTCAGAACATAAATCTCCATCGAAACCTTGTCGCTGTCCGTTCGTCCATAATGATCCTGGATCATCGTCACGCGGCCTTCCGCGTTCGTCTGGATGCGGCGGCACTTGGCGCTTCCCTGCGTCTTGTCTTCTTTGTACACCAGGGTGATGTCGCTTTTCGACTCGCGGTGAAAATTGACAACCTCCGCCAGGTCGATATTGCAAACCATATGGCTGCGGGCCAGCACGACATATTCGGACGAGCTCCGGTAAAAGAAATCCTTGTGCTTCTGAAAGTAAAAGAGATCGCCCCGCAGCATTTCCTGAAGCTCCTCCACCGCCGGAGGAAGAAAAAACAGGCCGTTGCGCTTGCGGGCCAGGTCCCAGCTTTTGCCGGAGCCGACATGATCCATCAAGGACCGGTACTTCGTATGGGTGAAAACGGCTACGCTGCGGATGCCCGAATTGACCATGCTCGACAGCATAAAGTCGATCAGCCGGTACCGGCCGCCGAAAGGAACGGAAGCGACCGCCCGGTGATACGTCAATTCCTCCAGGTCATCCGGTTCGTTAACCAGGTTGATGATGCCCAGTACATCTTTCATTGCGGTCCCACCTTTTCGGATTTGTGCGGTTTCGTTCAGATCATCGTCTCGTAGCTGCCCACCAGCGTAATGTCCTCAGAATCGGGGCTTCCGACCGTTTGTCCGTCTTCAATCACGGAGCCCTCCCCGATGATCGCCCGGTGGATCGTGACGTTTTCGCCGATCCGCACGCCCGGCATGATAACGGAATCCTTGATGACGCTATTTTTGCCGACGCGCACGTCATAGGAAAGAACGGAATGGTCCACGTCGCCGAACAGAATGCAGCCTTCGTTCACAATGGAGCATTTGACCTTTGCTTCCGGCGAAATGAACTGCGGCGGCTGCACGGGATTGACGGAATAGATCCGCCAGGAACGGTCGTTCAGGTTGATTTCCGGCTCGGGGGCGATCAGGTCCATGCTGGCCTCCCACAGGCTTTTGATTGTGCCGACATCCTTCCAGTAGCCCTTGAACGGATAGGCTTGCAGGTTCAGTCCGTCCCGCAGCATCGCGGGAATAATGTCCTTGCCGAAATCGTGGTTGGACGCCGGATCCGCGGCATCCGCTTTTAAATAATCCTGCAGCACGTTTTTATTGAAAATGTAAATCCCCATCGACGCGAGGTTGCCTTTGGGCTCCTTCGGCTTTTCGGAGAATACGGTGACCCGCATATCCTCATCGGTTTCCATGATGCCGAACCGGCTGGCTTCCTCCCATGGGACGGGCATGACCGCAATGGTCGCTTCCGCGCGCGTCCGCTTGTGGTGGCCGATCAGCTTGTCGTAATCCATTTTGTAAATATGGTCGCCGGACAGCACCAGGACGTAATCCGGGTCGTATTGCTCGATAAAGGTGAAATTTTGATGAATGGCGTTCGCCGTTCCGGTATACCAGGACCCGCCCGACTGGTTCAAAAAAGGAGGCAGCACCCGAAGGCCGCCTTCCTGACGGTCCAGATCCCACGGACTGCCAATTCCCAGGTAATCGTGCAGGACAAGGTGCTCGTATTGCGTCAGCACGCCCACTGTGTCGATGCCGGAGTTCACGCAGTTGCTGAGCGGAAAATCGATGATCCGGTATTTGCCTCCGAAATGCACGGCGGGTTTGGCCAGATTGCTGGTCAGCGCGCCGAGCCGTGTGCCCTGGCCGCCGGCCAGAAGCATGACCACGCATTCTTTTCTGGGCATAGCGATCTCCCTTCCTGTCCTTGCGGACGCTGTTTTACCGGGCCTAGGTTTGGCCCTCCGTTCCGTTTGCCTTGCGGCTTCGCCCGGCTCCCGCCGGGCGGGGCGCCGGTTTATCGGCCGTATCCGCTTGCGTTTTGGTTCTGCGGCTCCGTCCCGCGGGCGGCTTCGCGGCGGGCTCCTCCGCCCCGGTCCGGGAAACGGCCGTCGCTTTGCTCGTCCGCTTGCGCCCCGAACGCGGCCGGGCTTCGGCCTTTGCCGCCGCCGGCTCCGCCGAGGAAAGCGCCGCTTTCTTCAGGATTACCGCCCCGAGCGGCGGCACCGTTAACTCCGCACTGTATTTCTTCCCGTGAAACGGCAGCGCGAGGGCGCGAACCGGCTCGCGGTTGCGCTGGTCCGAGCCGCCGAACTCCGCCGCGTCGCTGTTCAGCACCTCGATGTAGTCGCCGCGCGAAGGCATCCCGATGCGGTACACCGGATAGGTGGCGGGCGTGAAGTTTACGATCACCACCAGATCGTCCTTGCGGCGTTTGCCTTTGCGGACAAAGGAAACGACGCTTTGTCCGGCGTTGTCCGCATCGATCCACTCAAAGCCCCCGGGCTCGTGATCCTGTTCCCAAAGCGCGGGCTCCTCCAGGTAAAGCCGGTTCAGCTCCCGGACAAAGCCGCTGAAATGCCGGTGGGCTTCATAGTCCGACAGGAACCAGTCCAGTTCCCCCCATTCGTTCCACTCGATAAACTGGGCGAACTCCCCGCCCATAAACAGCAGCTTCTTGCCCGGATGGCCGATCAAATAAGCGAGCAGGGCCCGGTAATTCGCAAACTTCTGCCAGTAATCGCCCGGCATTTTATCCAGCAGCGACTTCTTTCCGTGGACAACCTCGTCGTGCGAGAACGGCAGCACGTAATTTTCGGAAAAAGCGTACATCAGCGAAAAGGTGATCAGATGATGGTGATTCTTCCGTTCGTGCGGCTCCTTCTGCATGTACTTGAGGATGTCGTTCATCCACCCCATGTTCCATTTGTAATTAAAGCCAAGGCCTCCCTCAAAGGTCGGCGCGGTGATGCCCGGGCGGTCCGAGGAATCCTCCGCGATCATCAAGGCTTCGGGGTGGTACTGGAAGACCACCTCATTCAGCCGTTTCAAAAAGGCGATGGCCTCCAGATTTTCGTGCCCGCCTTCCTGGTTCATCGTCCACATGTCCTGCGGCTTGTCGAAGTTGAAGCTCATCATGCTGGCCACCGCGTCGACGCGCAGTCCGTCTACATGGTACTCTTCAAACCAGAACAGCGCGTTGGAAAGGAGAAAGCTGAGTACTTCGGCGCGTCCGAAATCAAAGCTGAGCGTCCCCCAAAGCGGTTTTTCGGCGCGGCGGCTGTCTTCGTATTCGTAGCACGGCTCGCCGTCGAACAGGCGCAGCCCGTGATCGTCCTTGCAAAAATGCCCCGGCACCCAGTCGACGATTACGCCGATGCCTTTTTCGTGGCAGCGGTTGACGAAATATTTAAAGCCTTCGGGCGGACCGTAGCGGCTGGTCACCGCGTAATAGCCGGTCGTTTGATACCCCCAGGAGCCGTCGAAGGGATGCTCCGCCATCGGAAGCAGCTCGATGTGGGTATAACCCATTTCCGCCACATAATCGATCAGGCTGTGCGCGTATTCTTCGTATGTATAAAAATCTTCAAAGCCTTTATTTTTCCAGGAGCCGAGATGCGCTTCGTATATGTTCATCGGCCTTTGGTACACGCTTTTGCGCTTGCGGTCTCTTCTCCAGGACCCGTCCGTCCAGGGAAACGGCTCTGCGGAGGCCACAACCGAAGCCGTAGCCGGCCGGACTTCCGCCTGAAACGCGTACGGATCGGCTTTCAGAAAGGGCGCTCCCTGACGCGGCCGGATTTCGTATTTGTAAACCTCTCCCGGTTCCAAGCCGGGTATGAACAGGCACCAAACGCCATTCTCGCTGACGCGTCTCATGGCGTGGCTTTCGCCGTTCCAGCCGTTAAAATTGCCGACGACGTGAACAGCCGCCGCATGCGGAGCCCAAACGGCAAACCGGACACCAGTATTTCCTTTTTCCCGGGCCGGGTGAGCGCCGAGCATTTTGTAAGTCTGGTACAGATTTCCTTGATGGAACAAATAGAGATCGTGATCGGACAGCTGCGAGGATTTCAAAGGCGGACTCTCCTTAGGGAGTTGAATTGAAGGTACTACTTATGTTATTAACCTTCCCGTATAAAATCAAAACACCCCGCCTCTTTGCGCGTTCCCTGGTGGATATTCCCTCAGCGGGTGATGTAGAATAGGAAGGACAACGGAAAGGAAGGGTACCATGCAGGTAGCGCAAAATTGGAAAGAATACGAACTTTTGGACACGGGCGGCGGCGAGAAGCTGGAGCGCTGGGGCGGCTTCGTGCTGCGCCGGCCGGACCCGCAAATCATTTGGCCGCTTGCCGAGGAAACCGAGATGTGGCGGCGGGCAAGCGCCCGGTACCACCGGAGCTCAAGCGGAGGCGGCGAATGGGAGGAAAAGGTCCGCCTGCCCGAACGCTGGACCATTGGCTACAAGGAGCTGAAATTTTATATCAAGCCGACAGGCTTTAAGCATACGGGGCTGTTTCCCGAGCAGGCGGCCAACTGGGACTGGATGATGGACAAGATCCGCTCGGCCGGCCGGCCCGTACGCGTCCTGAATCTGTTCGCCTACACGGGCGGCGCCACGCTTGCCTGCGCGGCGGCAGGCGCGGACGTCGTGCATGTCGACGCGGCCAAAGGCATGGTCCAGTGGGCCAAGGAGAATGCGGCGCTGTCCGGGCTTGCGGAGCGTCCGGTCCGCTACATCACGGACGATGTCTTCAAATTCGTGGCGCGCGAGCAGCGGCGCGGCAGCCGCTATGACGCCATCATCATGGACCCGCCTTCGTATGGACGCGGCCCGGGCGGCGAAATGTGGAAGCTGGAAAACGACCTCTACCGGTTTGTGGAGCACTGCGCGGACATCTTGACGGACCATCCGCTTTTCTTCCTGATCAACTCCTACACGACCGGGCTTTCCGCCAGCGTACTCACCAATATTCTGACGATGGCGATCAAGCGGAAGCATAACGGCAAAATCACGAGCGACGAGATCGGACTGCCGATTACGGCGAGCGGCCTGCATCTGCCCTGCGGCATTCTCGGGCGCTGGGAAGCGTAAGAAGATGGCGCCGGAACGTTCGCGGGGGGAAATCCCGCTTCTATATGAAGACAATCACGTACTGATTGCGGTCAAGCCGGTCAATATGCCGACGCAGGAAGACGCGACCGGCGACCTGGACCTGCTCACCACCTTGAAGGAAGACCTCAAGGTGCGGCACGGCAAACCCGGCAATGTCTTTCTCGGCCTGGTGCACCGGCTGGACCGGCCGGTCGGCGGTGCCATGGTGTTCGCCAAAACCTCGAAAGCCGCTTCCCGGCTTTCCGACGAGGTGCGCACCCGCTCCTTCGGCAAAGCCTATCTCGCCGTGCTGCGCGGAGCGCCGGCCAAAAGCGAGGACCGGCTGCGCCATCATCTCTTGAAGGACCCGCGCACCAATACGGTCAGCACCGTCCGCCCCGGTACGGAGGGCGCCAAGGAAGCGGTGCTCGATTACCGGATTCTCGGCCAGGCCGACGGGCTTTCGCTTGCGCTGGTAACGCTGCATACGGGCCGCTCCCATCAAATCCGGGTGCAGTTCGCATCAATCGGCTGCCCCCTCTACGGGGACCAGAAGTACGGGGCCGGGGTGAACAAGCCGGGCCAGCAGCTCGCCTTGTGGTCGCACGAAGTGGCCTTTGCGCATCCGACGCGGAAGGAACGGCTTGTCTTCCGTTCCACCCCTCCGCCGGAGCACCCTTGGAGCTTATGGGCGCTCCCGGCCGAATAGAACCAAAAACAGCCGTCCGGCGGCAAGCCGGACGGCTGTTTCAATTGGCGACTTTGCCAAGCAAATACACCAGCAGCTGCTGGTTGTGATAGGAGATGCGGCCCAAGTGGGAATCGACGAACGACTGGCGGATTCCGACGCCTCGTTCGCATTCCGTCTTCCCTTTCTCGGTGGCGCTCACCCAAACGACACGGCGGTCCTTCTCATCGCGCTCGCGCACGACGAGTCCGCCCCGCTCCATCCGGTCGAGCAGCGTGGTCACGGCCGCCGGGGTTGTTTCCAGGTATTCCAGGAAGTCGGACGGCTTCATCCTTTTGTCGCCGGCCAGCAGCTCGAGAACCTGAAGCTGGCCCTCCGTCAGGGCAGGCGTCAATTCGGCCTCCATATGGGATTTCATGTCCTTGGACAGCTTATGCCACAGCTTTATGAAATCGTCGGAATACACGGTCATCCCTCCACAAAACATACATTTCCTCGGCATCCGGCGCGGTCATACCCGCCCGGTCCCCGTTTGCTTGTCCCCATTATAGCATCGGCTGACCGAAGGCGGAAGCTTAATCCGCTTAATACTTTACTACATTAATCGATACCGATCGTCAAAAGGACGGCATCCGGCAGCGTTCGCCGGGATGCGACGGCTTGTCGTACGCTGGCGAAACGACGAATGGCTTTACAAGCAAGGCCGGTCATTAAGCGCAACGGGAAAGCGGAGCGAAGCCCGATTACACGGAAGCCGTCCGGCGGCAATCACCGGACGGCTTCAACTGCCGGACAGCTTCGTTTCTTAGCCTGCCGTCGTTACGACAGGCTCCGGGAATGCTTCCAGCAGGGTTTCGCCTTTATCGGTCGGCGCAAGAGAGCGCCCGGTCGATTTCCGTTCTTCCAGCGGGACACGCTCCGAATCCAGCGTGACTTTGCGGCCGTTGTCGGAAACCAATTGCAGGTTTACCGGCTCGCGCACCACAAATGCCGCTAGCACCGCGTTCCCGTTCGGCTTGATGCGTTTGCCTTCCTTGAATTCGAACGTTGCGATTCCCTTGCCGCCGCGTCCCTGAAGGGGATAATCGCAAAGCAGGGAACGCTTGCCGTACCCCAGGTCGGTCAGCACAAGAATTTCGCCTTCGTCTCCGGAGAACCGCAGCGCGGCGGCCACCTCGTCTCCCTCTTTGAGCGAGATGCCGCGAACGCCGGCGGCGGCCCGGCCCATCATGCTGACTTCGTCTTCCTTGAAGCGGATACTGGCGCCCTGCTTGGTCACCAGCATCAAATCTTCCCCGCCGCCGCTTTCGATCACCCGGATCACTTCGTCTCCGTCGCCCACTTTGCAGGCGACGATGCCGCCCGAACGGCTGGTGTGGTATTCCTTCAGCTCGGTCCGCTTCACCTGTCCCTTGCGGGTGACAAACAGGAGCGAGCGGTCCGCCGCTTCAAAATCCTTGACGGGCAGGACGGCGATCACGCGGTCGTCCTTGGCGAGAGGAATGACGTTGACGATGGCCGTTCCGTTCTCTTTCCATTTGTACTCGGGAATCTGATGCACCGGAAGCACAAAAGAAATGCCTTTGCGCGTAATGATCAAGAGGTTTTCGATCGTGTTGACCTCAAATAAATGCCGGAGGTAGTCCCCTTCCTTCGTGCCGACGGAAGCCAAATCGCTCCCCGAACGGGTGTAGGAAAGCTTGCTCGTGCGCTTGATATATCCTTGGTTGGAGAGCGCCACCAGCACTTCCTCGGAAGGAACTAGCACCTCAAGGTTTACCTTGATCTCCTCGACTTCGCCCTGAATCTCGGAGCGACGCGGAATGCCGTACTTGTCGCGGATCTCGGACATTTCGTCCTTGATCACCTTCAGCAGCTTCGGCGTGCTCGACAGGATGCCGCGCAGGTAGGCGATCACCCGCTGCGTCTCCTTCAGTTCCTTTTCCAGCGAGGTGATTTCAAGATTCGTCAGCCGGTACAGCTGCAGGGTCAGGATCGCATCCGCCTGCCTCTCCGAGAAGCCGAACCGCTCCACCAGGTTGCGCTGGGCGTCCTGCCGGTTTTTGGAGGCTTTGATCTCCGCGATGATTTCGTCCAGAATATTGAGCGCTTTAACGAGACCTTCCAGAACGTGGGCGCGGTCCTCGGCCTTTTCCAGCTCAAATTCGCTGCGCCGGGTAACGACTTCCTTCTGGTGCTCGATATAAGCCAGCAGCATTTCGCGAATGCCCAGCTGTCTCGGAGCTCGGTCCACGATGGACACCATGTTGTAGTTATAGGTCACCTGCAGGTCGGTTTTCTTCAGCAAATAAGCGAGAATGCCGTTGGCGTCGGCATCCTTCTTCAGCTCGATGACGATGCGGAGACCATTACGTCCGCTCTCGTCGCGGACTTCCGCGATCCCTTCGACCTTCTTCTCCAGCCGGATGTTTTCCATGGCGGTGACCAGCCGGCTTTTGACGACCTGATACGGAATTTCCGTAATGACAATCTGCTGCTTTCCGCCGCGCAGGTCTTCGATCGCCGTACGGGAGCGAAGGTAAATGCGGCCTTTGCCGGTTCGGAATGCATCCCGAATGCCTTCGCCGCCCATGATGATGCCGCCTGTCGGAAAGTCGGGACCGGCAACGGTCTTCATTATTTCCTCCAGAGAAAGCTCGGAGTCTTCCATCAGCCGGATACAGGCGTCGACGATCTCGTTCAGGTTGTGGGGCGGAATCTCCGTGGCAAAGCCGGCGGAAATGCCGCTTACCCCGTTCACGAGAAGATTCGGAAAACGCGACGGTAAAACCACCGGCTCTTTGGCCGTGTTGTCGAAGTTGTCCTTGAACTCCACCGTACGCTTGTCAATGTCGCGCAGGAGCTCCATGGCGATCGGCGATAGCCGCGCCTCGGTATACCGCATCGCGGCCGCCGGGTCGTCGTCCATCGAACCCCAGTTGCCGTGGCCGTCGATCAGCACATGGCCCATTTTCCAGGGCTGCGCCATCCGCACCATGCCCTCGTAAATCGACGAGTCGCCGTGAGGATGGTAGTTCCCCATGACATCGCCCACGGTTTTGGCAGACTTGCGGTATGGTTTATCGGGGGTGTTCCCCGCTTCGTACATGGAATACAGGATCCGCCGCTGCACCGGCTTCAGTCCGTCCCGGACATCGGGTATGGCGCGGTCCTGAATAATGTATTTGGAATATCGTCCAAAACGGTCGCTGACGACATCCTCCAGAAAAGCCGGCAAAAATTGTTCCAGAATTCCCATCCGTTTGTTAGCTCCCTACGTTATTCTTCATACTCGGCAAAGTCGACGTTTTCGATAATCCAGCGTTTACGCGGATCGACCTTGTCGCCCATCAGGGTGGTCACCCTCCGCTCCGCTTTCGCGGCGTCTTCGACCTGCACCTGATACAGCTTCCGCGTTTCGGGATTCATCGTCGTTTCCCACAGCTGCTCGGGGTTCATTTCCCCCAGGCCCTTGTAACGCTGCAGCTCTACGTTCCGGCCCAGCTCCTTGATAACCGCCTGCAATTCTTCATCCGAGAAAACGTACCGGGATACGGGATTTCGTCCGCCCTTTTTGGTGACTTTGTACAACGGCGGCTGCGCGAGGAACACCATCCCCGCATCCATCAGCGGCTTCATGTAGCGATAGAAGAAGGTAAGCAGCAGCACCTGGATGTGCGCGCCGTCGGTATCGGCGTCCGTCATGATGATGATCTTGCCGAAGCTGCTTTCCGTGTAATCGAATTCGGGTCCGATCCCTGCGCCAATGGCGGAAATGATCGTTTTGTATTCGTCGTTCTTCAGGATATCGAGCAGCTTCGCTTTCTCCGGGTTCATCGGCTTGCCTTTGAGCGGCAGAATCGCCTGATGCTTCGAATCGCGGCCCTGCTTGGCCGAGCCGCCGGCCGAATCGCCTTCGACAATAAACAGCTCATTGTTCATGTAATCCTTCGACTGCGCGGGCGTCAGCTTGCCGTTCAGGTTGGAGCTTTCGCTCTTGCCCTTCTTGCCGCTGCGCACCTCGTCTCTTGCCTTGCGCGCCGCTTCGCGCGCTTTGGCGGACTGGACCGCCTTCTTCAGCAGACTTTGTCCGACAGACGGATTCTCCTCCAGAAACACCGCCATTTTCTCGGCAACAACGGCATCCACGGCGCTTCTGGCCGAGGAGCTGCCCAGCTGATCCTTCGTCTGTCCGACAAATTCCACTTCGCCCATCTTGATGTTGATGACCGCCATCAATCCTTCGCGCAAGTCCGTGCCGTCGAGGTTTTTGTCCTTTTCCTTCAGGATGCCGGTTTTCCGGGCGTATTCATTCATCACTCGGGTAAACGCCGTCTTGAAGCCGGTTTCGTGCGTCCCGCCGCCCCGGGTTGGAATCGAGTTGACGAAGGACGCCAGCGTTTCCGTGTATCCGTCGTTAAACTGAAGCGCCACTTCCACCTCGATTTCTTCCTTCTCGGCGTAAAAGTGAATGACATCGTGCAAAACCGTTTTCTCTTCGTTCAGGAACTGGACGAACTGGCTGGCTCCGCCTTCGTACAGGTAGGTTTCTTCCTTGCCGGTGCGTTCGTCCTTGATCGTCACCTTCAGACCCGAGTTCAAGAAGGCGATCTCCTGCAGCCGTTCCGCCAGCGTGTCGTAGTTGACGGAAATGCCGCCCTGGAAAACCCGCTTGTCCGGTTTGAAGGAAACGCGGGTGCCCGTCTTGCGGGTCGTCCCGACGGCCTCCAGACCCGTGACCGGTTCCCCGACATGCTCCTTGCCGTTCTCGTCCACCCAGTATTCGAAGCGCATCCGGTGAATTTTGCCGTCCTGGAAAATTTCCGCGGTCAGCCATTCCGAAAGGGCGTTCGTTACGGAGGCGCCGACGCCGTGAAGCCCGCCGGATTTCTTGTAGCCTCCGCCGCCGAATTTGCCGCCGGCGTGAAGCATCGTAAAAACGACCTGCGGCGTCGGAATGCCGGTTTTGTGCATGCCGGTCGGAATGCCGCGGCCGTTGTCCGTCACCGTAATGGATTGGTCGGCGCGGATCACCACGTCGATTTCGCTGCAATGACCGGCCAGATGCTCGTCGACGGCGTTGTCGACAATTTCCCAAACCAGATGGTGCAAACCGGACGTGCTTGTGCTCCCTATATACATGCCAGGCCGTTTGCGGACCGCGACCAAACCTTCCAGCACCTGAATATCGTCCGCTCCGTAGCCGTTATTTGCCGCAACCGAAGCTTTTTCAAACATGTCTACCTGTTCGGCCAATGTTAAACCTCCACATTCAAAATCAGCAATTTCAAGAACATTTGTTCCCCTCGTTCTATTTTACCCCAACATATCCCTGCGCGTAAAGACGCCGAACGACAGCGCCAGCGCGCCGAGCGCCCAGACGGCAAGCACAACCAGCGAAAAACCGAGCGTCAGCCCCGGCACAGGCGGGATGGAAGCGGTCAAATACGAAAGGGTGTTCAGGTTGATCATAAACAAGTATTTCGCGCTTTCCCAGGTCGATACCATATTGGTCAAAATGACGCCCGCGATGAGAACGGCCAGCATGATGCCCATCCCTGCCGCCGTGCTGCGGACCAGAACGGAAATCATGAGGGAGAGCGTCGCGACGACCAGACAGGAGAACCAGGCCAGTCCCAGCTCCATCAGCAGAAACTGCCACTGGTCGATCATATAGACGCCGGACGTATCCAGCACGTCACCGTTTACCTGAAAGCCCGTTAGCACCGGCGCGGTCCAGCCTCCATAGCCGAAAGCGGCCCCGGAGATCAGATAAGCCAGCAAAGCGGTGCACATAACGATAAGCGAAGAAAAGAGCACCAGCGCGATCCATTTGCTCATGAGAATTTTCCATCTTCTCACGGGTCGTGTCAAGAGGAGCTTGATCGTTCCGGTCGATTGCTCCGAGGAAACGATATCCGATGCGATCACCGCGACAAGGAGCGGAAGGAACAAGGAAACGGCGTTTTGCATAAACGTACTGGCAAACGTGACGGAATTCGGAGACTGCGGATCGACGTTTTTGTCCAGGGCGTACTGCAGCCGCTGAATCTCGACCTGGCGGTAGACCTTCCACTCCTCGGGGATGTTGTTGCCGAGGGTGTTGGTCATATCCGAGATGCGTTTTTCCGCCTGGATGCGCCAGTCCGTGTTCCCGTACCGTTCCCGGTTATTCTCGGTAATTTTGACCTGGGCGTATACAAAAATCGGTATCAGGGCCGCCACGATAAGGATGACGACCTGAAACCGGCGTTTGCGCAGCATCTTGATCGTTTCGTTTTGCACCAGCGGGTACAAGCTAACCAATTGTTTCACCCTCCGTCAGCCGCAGGAACAGCTCTTCCAGCGTCGGATTTTTGACCGTAATCGAAAAGACTTCGACTCCGTTCTCCACCAGCCGGCGGTTCAGCTCCGGAACGAGCTCGGGCGCGATTTTCACCGCGATCTCCGCACCTTCCTGCGCCGATACTGCCTCACCTTGCCCGCCCGCGCCGGCATCGGCGCTTTGCTCCGCTTGGCCTCCGCCATACGGAGCCAGCACCGGAAGCGCGCGCTCCGCCGGCTGCACCTGCCAAACGATGCGTTTCTCGGTTTCGCCGAGCAGCTCGTCCACCTGTCCGACGGCGATGGCCTCTCCGTGGCTGATAATGGCGACCCGGTCGCACATCTGCTGGATTTCGCTGAGCAAGTGGCTGGACACGAATACGCTCAGCCCGCCCGCCGCCAGCTCCCGGATAAATTCCCGCATTTCTTTGATTCCCTGGGGATCAAGCCCGTTGGTCGGCTCGTCGAGAATAAGCAGCTTCGGCCGCCCGAGAAGAGCCTGGGCAATGCCCAGCCGCTGGCGCATGCCGAGCGAGTAGGTTTTCACCTTGTCGTGAATGCGCTTGTCCATGCCGACGATGCTCACGACTTCGCGGATCCGGTCGCCGCTCACATCGGGAAACATCCGGGCGAAATGCTCCAGGTTCTCCCATCCGCTCATATAGCTGTACAATTCGGGGTTTTCCACAATGCAGCCGATATTCCGCATGGCGGCCTCCGGATTCTTTCCGAGCGGAATCCCGCAAACCGTAATTTCCCCTTCCGTCGCGCGAATCAGCCCGACCAGCATGCGGATGGTGGTCGTTTTTCCCGCGCCGTTCGGGCCGAGAAAACCGAATACCTCCCCTTCCCGGATGGAAAAGGAGACGCCTTTGATGATCCATTTGCCGCGTATTTTTTTCTTCAGGCCGCGCACGGAAAGCACTTCGGTCATGGTTTTCTCTCCTTCTCGCACATCGTTCCCGCTAGCCGTCAGGATGACACCGGACGGTCCAGCAGCTCCAGCACCCGTGCGGCGATTTTCTCATACCCTTCCGCGTTCGGGTGGAAATGGTCGCCGGCAAGCAGCGTAACCGGCACCTGGTCGAACAAATCAAAGGTCGGCACGACGGTCACGTTCGGCAGCCGCCCGGCGGCCGCGATCGCGCGGTTCTGCCATTCCTGAATAAACAGCGAGCCCGCCCGTTCCGTATCGTAATCCAGAAAAGGATGATAAAACATCACATAGACAACCCGGGCGTCCGGATTGGCGCCGGACAAAAGGCGCATGATTTCCTCCATCCGGTTCAGCGCTTCGGGAAGCTGCGCTTCCAGAGCCGGATAATCGATGCGGAAGCCGGCGTCTCCGGCGACCGCGTTTTCATCGCCCACGCCGATCTGGAACAAATCGTTTCCGCCGATGGTATACAGAATAATGTCCGCTTCTTTGGCGTACGAGAGCATCCGGCCGTTTCCTTCGTTCAGTTTCCCCAGCAGGTCGGGCGTCTTCGCTCCGGAAATCGCCAGGTTCCACAGGAAAACGTCTTCCTTCTCCCGTTCCTCCAGCCCTTTCCTGACGCGCTCGGCGTACCCGTCGCCCTTGGAGTCTCCGACCCCGCGGGTAAGCGAGTCGCCGACCGCCAGAATACGAAGGCCTTCTTCCATCCGGGCGGCGGCGGGCGCCGAAGGCGCAGGCAAAGGCGCAGGCTGGTCGCGTCCCCCCGTATCCAGAACGGAACGGACCGCGTAAACAAATCCGGCCGTGAGCAGCAAAGCCGAGAGCAGCGCGGCCGTTCCCGCAAGTCTCCACAGCCATCGGGTCGAGATCATGATGGGCCTTCCTCCCCGTCGATCTGCATGTCTTTTCAAAGCAACTTCTCCTAGAGTAAAACTTTGGTGCGTTTTTTGCAACCAAGGCCCCCGAGCGCTTCGGCCTTCCGGTGTGCAAAAAATAGCAAAACCTCCGTCTTTCCGTATACGGGAAAGGCGGAGGTCCGGTTTCGGCCGGATTCGTTTCCGGCGAATTCACAAAGGCCGGTTTACCCGGCCGCTTCCGTCAAAAAGCGGTACTGGGCCTCGATCAAACCGTGATAAATGCCCTTTTTGCCCATCAGATCGTCATGATTGCCGGCTTCCTTCATATGGCCGTGGTCGAGCACGATGATTTTGTCGGCATGCCGGATGGTGGACAGCCGATGCGCGATGATGAAGGACGTCCGGCCCTTCAGCAGGGTCTTCAGGGCCGTCTGGATTTTCAGCTCCGTGTCGGTATCGATGCTTGCCGTCGCTTCGTCCAGGATCAGAATACGGGGGTCGGCGAGAAGCGCCCGGGCGAAGGAAAGCAGCTGCCGCTGGCCCATCGAAAGGATGTTGCCGCGCTCCTGCACCTCCGTCTCATACCCGTCCGGAAGGCTCGTGATGAACTCGTGGGCCAGCACCGCCTTGGCCGCTTCCTCCACTTCCGCGTCCGTTGCATTCAACCGGCCGAACCGGATGTTGTCCCGGATCGTGCCCGAAAAGATGAACGTGTCCTGTAGCACGATGCCGATTTGCGAACGCAGGCTTTGCACGGTGATGTCCCGGATATCATGGCCGTCCACGAGAATCCGGCCGCCCACCGGATCGTAGAACCGGCAAAGCAGGTTGATGATCGTGCTTTTGCCCGAGCCGGTGTGTCCGACCAGCGCGATGGATTCGCCGGGCGCCACCTGAAGGCTGAAGCGGTGCAGCGCGGTCCGTCCCGGCTCATATTCGAAGACAACGTCTTCGAAATCAAGCTTGCCTTGAATGGAGGGCAGCTTTTTGGCGTCCGGTTTTTCCTCGACCGAAGGCTTTTCGTCGATGTATTCGAAAATTCGCTCCGCTGACGCCATCGCCACCAGCAGCTGGGAGTACATCTGCCCCAGGCGGTTGATCGGCTCCCAGAAGTTGCCCATATACGTAAAGATGGCAAAGAGAATGCCGATGGTCAGCGCGGAATCCGCCTGGATCAGGTGCGCGCCGTACCAGAATAAAATACAGTACCCGATGCCGCCGGTTATTTCGATAATCGGCCCGAACGTCTGGTTCATCGCCGAGGCGCGGTCCCAAGATTTCCGGTTGACCCGGTTCATTTCGTCGAAGTACTGCATGTTTTCCGTTTCCTGCGTAAACGCCTGCGTCACCCGCATCCCCTGAATGCTTTCATTCAAGTGGGAATTGATCCGGGAGTTTTTGATCCGCACGTCCTGCCAGGCCATCCGGATCATTTTGCGCAGCTTGGTGGAGACAAAAAACATGATCGGGACCGTCACAATAACGGCGAGCGCCAGCTTCACATTGAGGAACATCAGGATGACGACGATCCCCAGCAGCTGAACGCAGTCGATCAGCACGTTGATCGCGCCGTTGGTCAGCAGCTCCTGGAGCGAGTTGACGTCGTTTGTCACCCGGACCAGAACGGAGCCCGCCGGACGCTTGTCAAAAAAGCGGAACGACAGCGACTGGATGTGCCGGAACAAATCGTCCCGCAGGTCGTAAATGACCCGCTGGCCGATTTCATTCGTGGCGCGGATGCGGTAGTTTCCGGCCAGCCACTGCACGACGTAAAGACCGGCCATGGCCGCCATCAGGACAAGCAGCATGCGGGAATCGCCGTCCATGATCGGGCCGTCGATGGCTTCGCTGATGACGAGCGGAATCGCCAGCTTGGATAGCGTGACAAGGATAACGGAGATCAGGATAACCGGAAGCATTTTCCGGAGGTATGGCCGCATGTACTTGCCGAGCCGGGCGATCATTTCCCAGTTGAACGGTCTTTCGATTGCGTCGTCGTCCTGATAGACAAACCGGTCCTGTTTGGGCTGTTCCCGGGACGGCTTTTGCTTGGAAGGCTGCTGCTGGCCCTTCAGCGTATGAAAGTCGGTTTGCGTCATCGGGCTGCGCTCCTTTCCGGCTCGTTCCCGGCTGCGGGAGCGTCCGCGTATTGAATGTCATAGGTCTGGCGGTACGGGCCCGGCACCCGCAGAAGCTCCGGATGCGTCCCTCTCTGTACGGTTTTTCCTTGATCCAGCACGATAATTTCATCGGCGTGACGCAGCGACGAAATCCGGTGCGCGATAATAAAGGTGGTGCGGCCCGCCATAACCTCCTTGAAGCCGGCCTGGATTTCCTGCTCCGTCTCCATGTCGACCGCGCTGGTGGCATCGTCGAGGATCAGTATTTTCGGGTTCCTCAGAAGCGCCCGCGCGATGGCGATCCGCTGCTTTTGCCCTCCGGACAAGCCCATTCCCCGTTCGCCGACAACCGTATCGTAGCCCTCGGGCAGCTCCATGATAAACTCATGCGCTTTTGCCAGCTTGGCCGCTTGGACGATCTCTTCCATCGAAGCGCTCCGGTTGCCGTAGGAAATGTTGTTGCGAATGGATGAAGAGAACAAAAACGTTTCCTGGAAAACAAATGCGATTTGGCTCCGCAGTTCCGCAAGCTTCAGGTCGCGGATATCCGTTCCGTCAAGCAGGATGCGTCCTTCCTTCACGTTGTAGGCGCGCATCAGCAAATTCACCACCGTCGATTTTCCCGCCCCCGTCCCGCCAAGCAGACCGATGACTTTGCCGGGAGCCGCGTCAAGGGTAAAGCCGGTCAGAGCCGGCTGCTTGTCGGGATAAGCAAAGGTCACATTTTCATAACGGACATGTCCTTTTACTTGCTCGGGTACAAGAGACCTCGGCTGCTCCTTGTCCTTGACGTGAATGTACTGGTGAATCAGCTCCAAAACGCGCTCTCCGGCGGCTTTCGACTGCGTATAGTTATTGATGTGATACCCAATGCCCCAAAGCGGCCCGACGATGTACCAGATCAGGCTGAAAAAAGCGATCAGCTCGCCGGGAAGCAGGTCGCCTCCGATCACGAAATACCCGCCGACGCCGAGCAGAAGCACAACCGCCAGGTTCGCAAACAGCTCCATGACCGGAAAAAAACGAGCCCAAAGCCCGGAAGCCGCGAGATTGCTCTCTTTGTACTCCTCGCTCCGTACGGCGAATTTGTCCACCTCGTAGGGCTCCCGCGCAAACGACTTTACCGTCCGGACGCCCGTGATGTTTTCCTGCGCGGCCGTGGTCAGGCTGCTCATCGAATGCCGAACCCGCCGGTAGGCCGGATGTATGCGCTTTTCAAATTTTAAAGCGGTGTACGCCAGAATCGGCATGGTCACCATGGTCAGCAGCGTGAGCTTCCAATTCAGTGTAGCCATCATGACCGATCCGAACAGGATCATAAAAAAGACGTTCAAAAATTGCGCGAAACCGAAGCCGATGAAATGCCGAATGGCTTCCAGATCGGCGGTCAGCCGGGACATGAGTCTCCCGTCCGAGCTTTGTCGTAATACTGGAAAGAAAACTCCTGGAGCCGGCCGTATAAGGCGTTGCGCATGTTAAACGCCACCCGGTTGCCCAGCCTTCCTCCCGTAAAGCCGGTCAAAAACTGAAACAACCCTTTGACCGCGATGACGCCGACTACCCCGAGCGCCAAATAAGGAACCTGCTCATACTGTTCCTTGGCGATGACCTCGTCCACCAAATAGCGGAGCATGTTCGGAAACACAAGTCCGAGCGCCGTTACGAAAACCATGCTGATGATCGAGGCGAACAGCAGCTTTTTCTCATGCCAATAGAACTCCTTGAGCTGCCTGAAAACATTCATGCCGTTTCCTTCCCTCCCTCGCATCCCTTGAAGACTTTCTGAATCGTACCATCCCGGTGCACGTACGGCAATTGGAGGCAAGAAGCGAAAATCGCCCCATATCGGGTTAAACGGCAAAAAACCGCCTGTAATCGGCGGTTTCCTTTTAAATCATCTCAATTGGTCCGAAGGACCGGCATAATGCTCCGGGTTTGCGAATCGCAGAAAAAACGCCCTTACCGGGCGTTTTGCGGAGATTTTATTGCAGAACCGCAGCTTCCGCGGTTTCCTGTTCGGGCACCAGAATTTCAAATACATCGCCGTGCTGCAAAATGGTGATCGGCTGTCCTTTCACCTTCATAACAACCACTTCCGGCTTCGCCTTCATCCGGTTAAGGTAGTTTTCCGGCACTTGACCGGATTCACTGATCATGACGCCTTCGACTTCCTTCTCTTCGTTGTCAGCAAGCGGGGTGTTCATGACCTTCTCATAGATGTCGGAGAACTGTTCAAAGTTTTTCGTGTACACAGCAATGCATTTCATCTCAAAATCCCATCCTTTGTCATAATTGCTTGTTCTCTAGTTTACCTTCTTGCTGTCCTGCTATGGACCGCCCGGTAACAGCTTTCCTTTTTTTCGGCTGCTTCATACCCGCGACCTTCATTCGTTTCTTGCCATAGGGACAAATATCGAACAAGGGACAGACATCGCATTTGGGATTTTGAGCTTTGCAGTGATACCTTCCGAAAAAAATCAGTCTGTGATGGGAAAGCGTCCATTCCTCTTCGGGAACGACGGCCATCAGCTTCTTCTCGACGGCCAGCACCGAGTCGTCCTCTTTCGCGAGCCCCAATCGCTTGGATACCCGCTCGACATGCGTATCGACCGCGATGGCCGGAATGCCGAAAGCATTGGATACGACCACGTTCGCCGTCTTGCGGCCGACACCGGGAAGCGCGACCAGAGCTTCATGCGTTTCCGGCACGCGGCCTTCATATTCCTCCAGAAGTATCCGGCACATGGCTTGAATGTTCTTGGCCTTGTTGCGGAACAATCCGATCGTCCGAATGTCCTGCTCCAGCTCCGGAAGCGGCACAGCCGTATAATCTTCTGGCTTCTTGTACTTGCGGAACAGCGTGGCCGTCAGCCGGTTCACCGATTCGTCCGTCGCCTGGGCGGATAACATAACCGCAATCAGCAGCTCGAACGGGTTGGCGTGATGGAGCTCGCAATGCGCTTCGGGAAACAAGTCGCCCATCGTGTCGAGTATCCGGCGGATTTTCTTCTCATTCACCCGGCTGCCTGCACCTCCTCGAAACCTCCGGAGAACACCAATTAAAGTCCAGTCTAGCGAAACACCCTGGAATAATCAATGGCTGGGGGAAAGGAATTTCGAATTTTTTTCGAAACCGGCCGGTTTAATATGAAAAAAAGACCGGACGGGCGCGCCGTCCGGTTCTTAACCCCTGCAAAGAAGTACATCCGATCGTTATGGATAATGCCTACCGTCAGGCCAGACGGTGTCAGGGCACCAGCTTGATTTGGCTCAAGTAGTTTTGGCCGTTCAGCGTAGCGCTGAACGTCGCTTCCACTCTGGCTCCGACGGTCAGCTGATCCAGGCGGATTTTGTTGCCGGCCGCGTCCAGCACGTTCGCACCGGAAGCGATAAACGTCATCGATGTGTTATCCTGCAGCGCAAGCGTCATGCTGCCCGAATAGAAGTTGATGTCCGTGATCGTTCCGCCGTAGGCAAAGCCGGAGGACAGATTGATTTTCAGAATTTTGTTGCCCGCCGTCATGAGGTCGACCCGCTGCCCCTTCGAGAAGACGGTATACATTGCCGGAAGCAGCGTCGTTTCTTTTTTGGAGGAGTCGATCATCACGGTTTTGTCGTCCAGCTGATAGGCGGCGACCGTTCCGTCCGGCAGGGTCACCATCATGTTTTTGCCTTCCAGCGCGAGAACGGTAGCCAAGCGGGTTGTCGTAATGGAACTGAATACGACGTCGACGCGGACGGCGTCGCCGTTTGCGTCCAGTTCAACCGCCAGCTGATCGTCCTTGAACAAATCGGCAAGTACCGCATTCCCCTTTACCGGACTGGTCACCACCAGATTTTTGGCCAGGTAGTAGGATTCCAGCTTGCCGGTTTTGCTGTTCACCATCGTCAAATATTTATTGGTTCCTTCCGCGCCGGTCGTAACCAGCTTGCCTTTGATTACCGGAACGACCGCTGCGGAAACCAGGTTTGTTCCGTAAGCTTCATACCGCACTTTGTCGCCGGCCTGGGCATTTTGCAGCGGAGCCAGCGCTTTTTCCGTCAAGCCATAGGTTACGGTACCGGATGCGGTTGTAAAGGATACCGTTTTGTCCGTTTGCGAAATCGAAGCGATGACGCCTTCGCCCGACGTGACAATCGGCCCTTGCTCCTGCAAAACATCCGCGAAATACACGGTTCCGTTTTCGGACAGAATCAATTTCAGCAGGTTCCCCGGCAAAAGAGTCGAGCCTCCTACCTTAACGCTGCCGCGGTAAGCAACGGTATCGGCCGAAAGCGTTCCTTCAAAGGAATCGCCGGTTTCCGTCATGATTTTCAGAATGCCCGACTGGTTGGAAAGTACCGTTCCGGTAACGGGTTTTCCGGGCTGCACCGCCAAATAATCGGCGCCCCGACTGAGCATAAGTGCGGCTTCCGCGCGGGTGACCGTCTTCTGCGGACGGAACGTGCCGTCTTCAAAGCCGCTTAGAATTTTCAGGTCGGCCGCTTCGTTGACATAGCCCACTTTATCCGGCGCGATGGTATCCCCATCCCGGAAAGCCGTCGGCGCAAAGGCTTTTTGCTCCGCTTCTTCGGCTTTGCCCGCCATGCGTACAACTACCTGGGCGATCCACTCCCGGCTAGCTCCCGCGGTGCCCCATGCGCCGTCTCCGTCCGGAATCTCCGAAAGGCTGATCAGGCCTTTTTCCAGGGCAATTTTGACGTAGGACTTGGCATAATTCGAAACGCCGAAGGAGAAGACAATTTCCTCGGTCGGTTCGCTTTCGGCCGCTTCGCGCAGGCCCATGCTCAGCACGGCCATCAGCAGCACGTCTTGGTGCGAAACCTCCTTGGCTGGCAAAAACATGCCGTTATCGCCGGAAATGATGCCGAGGAGCGACATTTTCTCAATTTCCTTCGCCGCCCAATGCGTCGGTTTTACGTCCGGAAACGAAAGAACGGAGCGAAGCGTCCAGTTCACGGGAGACCCCGCCTGCAAATCCTCGGCGGAAATCACTGCGGGAGCCAGCATGCTGCCCGATAAAAGAACCAAGGACAAAGCGGCCTTGGCGGTTACAGTCGAAAAACGGTTCATCTCTTCTCCTCCTGAATCATAGGGTTGCCGCGAAGCTTGTCAGGATTGCGGCAGAGTGAAATACTCGATAAGGCCGTCGGCGATCGCCTGGGCCACCTTTTGCTGAAAATCATCCGCGTACATCAACGCTTCTTCGGAAGGATTGCTCAGGAAGCCGACTTCGAGAAGCACGCCGGGCATATCCGTTTTCTTGATCACGAGATAATCGTTCGTTTTCACCTTCCGGTCGACAAAGCCCGTAGCCGCGACCAGATGCTTGTGCATAACCTCCGCCAGCGTTTTGCTGAAGGCGTTGTAATAGTACGTTTCGGTTCCTTTGCTCACCGCGTTCAGGCTGTTGCCGTGAATGGATACAAAGGCGTCCGCATCCATATCGTTTGCCATCGTGGCCCGGTCTCCGTTCTCCACATGGCTGTCGTCGGTGCGCGTCATGTAAACCTCGATCCCTTTTTGCTGCTTCAGGATCGCTTCGACCTTCAGCGCCACCGCGAGCGTAAAGTCCTTCTCCAGCTTTCCGGATGCGGACACCGCGCCGGCTTTGATGCCGCCGTGTCCGGCGTCAATCAGCACCTTGAACTTGGCTTCCGTCACTTCCAGAGAGAAGGTCCCGTTCGTGCCGTCCGATAAAATCCGGCTTCCCGCTTTGCCTTTCAGGTCGATGACAATGCGGACGGTGCCGCTCTTCGGGTCGTAAAGCGAATACCGCACTTTGGAAATCAGCGGATGATTGGCGGCAAGCGACGCCTCGGGAGCGGGCTTGGCCACAAACGAACCGAAACGGGCGCCGGGGATGTCAATGATCAGACGATCCGGCGCGGGGTTGGATACATACTGAACCTTCGGCCGGATCGAAGCATCGGCCGTAACCGTCAGCTTGCCCCCGTCCAGACGGATGCCCGTTAACTCGGGCAGCGGCTGTTCTTCCGCCGGAGCGCTTGCATTCGGTTCCGGCGTACCGTTTCCGGCGTCCGGCGAGGTGTCCGGAAGCGGCTGTACGCCTCCCGTTCCCGGCTCCGGTGTCGCGGCTGTCGGCGTCGCTGTGGGGCCCGGCAGCGCCGTGCTGCTTGCCGTCGGTTTGGCCGTCGGCTTGACGGTCGGCGCCGGCTTGGCCGTAGCCGCCGGAGACGGCTTAACCGTCGGTGCGGGCGCTTCCGCTTTGCCGCTCAGCTCCACCGTCTGCGTGGCGGCAAACCACTTGACGCCGATGCCCATCTGATTGGCGACAAAGCGAACGGGCACCAGCGCCCGTCCGGCAACGGAAACCGGCTCGGTGTCCAGAACAACCGGCTTGGCATTGACCATAGCCTGCTTCCGGTTGATAAACAGCTCGATGACGTCCGATCCGTTGACGACGGTAATCTTTTTCTCGGGCGCGCTGTAGGTAACCTCCGCGCCGAAATTCTCCGATACCACCTTTAGCGGAACCATGACGTACCCGTCGATTTTTTGCGCCGGGACTTCAGGCTTCAGCTCCACTCCGTTCAGCACGAGCGAAACATCCGGTGTGGCGGCGTGGCTTTTCTGGGGAAGCATCGCGACAAAAAGAAGCATCAGGACCAGACACCAAGCGAGCTTTTTCATCTTCCACCTCGAAATGGGATATGTAACCTTCTCAAAATAGACGCAAATCCTGGGAAAAAGTTGCGAAGTTCCGCCGATTGTGTCTGGTTAACGCTTTCGACAAAAGCCTTCATTTTCCTTTCCGGGCAGCCAAAAAAAGCCTGCTCCGCCAAAGGGGCGGGGCAGGCTTGGTTCGCTGTTAGACCGGCAAGCGGGTCCAACGGATGCAGAATATGACTTACCGGCGGGCAGCCTCGTAAGCCGCAATGGCGTCCTCATGCTGCAGCGTCAGGCCGATGTCGTCCAGGCCCAGGAGCAAAAACTGCCGGCGGTGTTCATCCAGGTCGAAGGACAGCCGGAGTCCCGCCTCATCGGTAATCAGCTTGTTCTCCAGGTCGACCGTCAGGCGGTAGCCTTCCGTTTCCCGGGTGCGGCGGAACAGGTCGTCCACCTGCTCTTCCGTCAGCCGGATCGGCAAAATGCCGTTTTTGAAGCAGTTGTTGTAAAAGATATCGGCAAACGAAGGCGCAATGACGACTTTAAAGCCATAATCCATGATCGCCCACGGAGCATGCTCGCGGGAGGAGCCGCAGCCGAAATTCGCCCGGCTGAGAAGGACCGAGGCGCCTTCGTAGCGTTTCTGGTTCAGCGGAAATTCCGGAATGACCTGTCCCCCTTCATCCCAACGCCATTCGTAGAAGAGAAACTGGCCGAAGCCGGTTCGTTCGATCCGTTTCAAAAACTGCTTGGGAATAATGGCATCCGTGTCCACATTTACCCGATCGACGGGAACGGCCAGGCCGGTATGCGTTTTAAACGATTCCATGATGAGACCCCTCTCTTATTGATACTGCCACTCGCGAACGTCGACGAAGCGCCCGGTAACCGCGGCGGCCGCAGCCATTTCCGGCGACACCAGATGCGTGCGCCCTCCCCGTCCCTGACGGCCTTCGAAGTTGCGGTTCGAGGTCGAAGCGCAGCGCTGTCCGGGGCTCAGCACGTCGGGGTTCATGGCCAGGCACATGCTGCAGCCTGCGTCCCGCCACTCAAAGCCGGCTTCGGTGAAGACCCGGTCGAGCCCTTCCGCTTCGGCCTGCTGCTTTACGCGGCCCGAGCCCGGCACCACGATGGCATTGACCGAAGGAGCGACCTTGTAACCTTTGGCGACAGCCGCTGCGGCCCTCAGGTCTTCAATCCGGCCGTTCGTGCAGGAGCCGATAAAGACGACATCCAGCTGAAGCTCCTTCATGGGGGTTCCCGGCTTCAGATCCATGTATTCCAGCGCCTTTTCGGCGGCTTTCCGCTCGTTTTCGGTAGCAAAGCTCTGCGGGTCGGGAACCAGCGCGTCGACACCTGTTCCCATGCCCGGGCTGGTTCCCCACGTAACCTGCGGAACCAGCGTAGAGGCGTCAAAATCGACCGTCAGGTCATATTCGGCCCCTTCATCCGTCACGTATGTTTTCCAGGCTTCAACCGCCGCGTCGAAGTCCGCTCCCTGCGGAACGTACTGACGGCCGCGGAGATATTCGAACGTTGTTTCGTCCGGCGCGATAAGTCCTGCCCGAGCGCCCGCCTCGATGGACATGTTGCAGACCGTCATCCGTTCTTCCATGGTCAGCGCCCGAATCGCTTCGCCCGTATATTCAATGACATAGCCGGTGCCGAAATCCGTTCCGTACTTGGCGATGATGCCGAGAATCAGGTCTTTGGCAGTAACGCCCGGCGGCAGACTGCCCTTGACGCGAACCTCCAGCGTTTTCGATTTGGCCTGCTGCAAGCACTGGGTGGCCATGACATGCTCCACTTCGCTTGTCCCGATGCCGAACGCCAGCGCGCCAAAGGCGCCGTGCGTCGCCGTGTGGCTGTCGCCGCAAACAATTGTCTTGCCGGGATGGGTAAGCCCCAGCTCGGGCCCCATAACGTGGACGACGCCTTGATCGATGCTGTCGAGCCCGAACAGCGTAACGCCGAAGTCGGCGCAGTTTTTCTCCAGCGTCCGGATTTGCTGCAGAGAAATGGGGTCTTTGATGTTGTAACGGTCCTTCGTCGGAACGTTGTGGTCCATGGTCGCAAACGTCAGGTCCGGACGGCGCACCTTGCGGCCGGCCAGCCGAAGGCCTTCAAAAGCCTGCGGCGATGTTACTTCATGCACCAGGTGCAGATCGATGTACAAAATGCTCGGTTTGCCCGCTTCTTGATAAATCACGTGATTATCCCAAATTTTCTCGTACAATGTTTTAGCCAAGCCCGCTCACCTCGTGAAGATATTGACTTTATGCTTTGCTAGTAGATTACCATTTGTATCTTCATTGGTCTAAGATATAATGTCTATAATGTTAATAATCGTTTCCTATAAGGGGAACGTTGACAGAACCGATGGCGGGCAAAACGGCAAAACCGGAGTATGTACACCTCTCAGCGGATTGCAATCCGCCCATGACCGGGCTTGGAGAGCGGCGGCGCGGCGCAAGTTCCGTACCGCATCGCCCTTCTCCAAGCCGCTTAGCGTAACGGGCTATTCCCTTCGTTATTCTCGCCCGGTTAACGACTTTCTGTAGGAGGAAGCCGTATCCGTGTAAATCAGGTGGTCAACTTCAATATCGTCAGGGTTGTATTGGTAAGATTGTGCAGTTGCGCCGGGGTTGCATTTGCGTTCACAAGCAGCACCGTTGCGGGAACCGCTCCTATTGCGATAATAGCCTCCGCGGAGGTGGGCCCACCGCCATTTCCGGTAAAAGGCACCGGCGTAATCGGAACGGCGTTAACCGTCAGGTTGAAATCCGCACTCCCTTGGTTATGAACGACAAAGTTGATCAGATAGGTGCCGATTTCGTTGATTGCAATAATTCCCGATGGCGGAGTAAACGTAAACGCTCCTCCTACGTTGGCAAACACACCGTTGTAAGCAACAGCTGTGTTTCCCGGAATGGTATCTGTTCCGGTGCCCGGGTCAAACCGGTAAACACTTAAATAATCGGTAATCCCCGCCCCGGTCGCGCCAGTCGAACCGGTTGCACCCGTAGCTCCGGTTGCGCCTGCTGCGCCTGCGATGCCCGCAGCTCCGGTTGCACCCGTAGCTCCGGTTGCGCCTGCCGCGCCTGCGATGCCCGCAGCCCCGGTGGCGCCCGTGGCTCCGGTTGCTCCTGCCGCGCCTGCGGCGCCCGTGGCTCCGTCTGCGCCCGCCGCTCCGGTGGCGCCGGTTGCGCCTCCTGCCGGTCCGGGCGCACCGGTTGCCCCTGTCGCTCCGGTAGCCCCTGCCGCACCCGCAGGACCTATCGGCCCGATCGGACCGGCAATCCCCTGCGGTCCGGGAGGCCCGTCATTTCCGGGTATCCCTTGCGGTCCCTGGGGACCCGGGAAGCCCTGGAGCCCTTGGAAGCCTTGAGGACCCTGAGGACCCTGCGGCGCATTGACAACCACTTTCGGCTTGACTTGTACGACCTTGCAGGATTTAAATTTTTTGAGTTTCTTACATTTTCGCTTTTTTGTCCCCTTCGGGTTCTCATCCATAAGCGTCGCCTCCAACAAAAAGTTACCACATCCTATGTTGGTTACTTGCGGAGGATTGGACATTTGTCCACCCGATGTCTTTTGGGTGTCTGCCGCCTGTTTTGTAAAGTCCATTTTTAAATTGATGTAAAAACAGACCAATACCGTCAGGAAGGTGCAGCAGTTATGGAACTCCGCCAGCTACAATACGCCGTCCGAATCGCGGCCGAAAAAAATTTCTCCCGCGCGGCCGAAAAATTGCACATCGCCCAACCGTCTTTGAGCCAGCAGCTGTCCAAGCTGGAAAAGGAAATCGGGGTGCTTCTCTTTCAGCGCAGCACCAATTCGGTCGAACTGACACATGCCGGAAGCGTTTTTGTAGAAAAAGCGCAGTTTATTCTGGATCACGTGAACCAGCTGGTCCGCGAAATGGAGGACATCTCCCAAATGAAAAAAGGCCGCCTAATTGTCGGCTGCCTTCCCATTACCGGGTCTCATATTTTGCCGCTGGTCCTTCCGGTCTTCCGGCAGCGCTATCCGGACATCGAGCTTTCCCTGATCGAGGAACGGACGGCAGGACTGGAAAAGCTGGCCATCCGGGGTGAAACGGATATCAGTATTTTGACGCTGCCGGTGACGGAGCCGTCGCTCGAGTACATGCCCCTGCTTAATGAAGAGCTGTGGCTGGCGGTTCCCCGGGACCATCGGCTGGCGGCGTCGGAAGGCAAGCGGGAAATCGATATCGCAGAGCTGCGCGACGAGCCTTTTATCGTGCTCAAGCTGGGACAGGCTTTCCGGGACATCAGCATGGGCCTGTGCCGCCAGGCCGGATTCGAGCCCAATATCGTTTTCGAAAGCACCAATATCGAAACAGTCCAGTCGCTTGTCGCAGCCGGCATGGGAATCGGCTTTTTGCCTTCCATGTTCGCCCGGGATACCTCGATTCCTTTTACACCCGTTTACCTCACCTTGAAAGGAAGGCCTCACCGCACCCTGGTGATTGCCTACCGCAAGGGCCGGTATCTCTCGAAGGCGGTCGAGGCCTTTATTTCGGTTGTATTCGAAACGGTGCTCAGTCAGGGAAATCCTTTTCTAGGAAAGGAAAGTCAGTAAACCGCCAGCACCACCATGCCGATTCCGGCCGAAACCAGCCGTCCATTCTCCAGCTCCCGGACATGCTCCTCGCCAAAGCGGATGCGCCACTCGCCCAGCTCCGGCAGCCGGGATTCCCGGATTCCGTCGTCCGTCCGATACAGAACATACAAGTGACGAACCGAATCGCCTCCCGCGTGGTTGCGAAGTGCAAAAGCCAGGCAATCGTCGGGGGCTTCCTCAAATGACAAATGCGAACGAATTTCCGCTGCGGTTTTCAGCCGGAACGCCGGATGGGCGCGGCGGAGCTTGATCAGCTCGCGCATGTAATGCACATCGTCCTGCCGCTCGGAGCACCGGTTCCAATCCAGCCAATTGATCTCGTCCGGAGAGCGGTAGCTGTTCTCCACGCCTTGTTTAGTCCGCATAAATTCCTGCCCCGCATGCAAAAAAGGAATCCCCTGGCTGGTCATGAGGATCGCTGCGGCCAGCCGGTGCCTGCTGCTCAGCCGGCTTTCCTCCTCATACGGGCGCGTCAGCTTCAGCCGGTCCCACAGCGTATGATTGTCGTGGCATTCCGCGTAATTGACGGATTGCACCGGCTCGGCGGCGAAGGAATGCAGCCGGTCGTTGTAAAAGATACCGCCCGCCACCCCTTTACGGATATCGTCCGCCAATCGGGCGTTTCCGCCGATAAATCCGCTGTCTCCCGCGTCAAAAGGATTCCCCTTGATGCCATTGCGCAGCGAGTCGCTGAATTGGCCGATGCCGGGCAGGCGGACCGCATGCGTCTGGTTGGCCCGCTCCTCAGGCGGAAGTCCGCATTCCATCGACCAGCCTTCGCCGATCATTAACAGTGACGGATCGATCATATCCAATCGGCGGCGAATCTCCCTCATGGTTTCAATGTCGTGCAAGCCCATCAAATCGAACCGGAAGCCGTCCACCTGGTACTCTTTCACCCAATGCAAAATAGAATCCGTCATGAATTTCCGCATCATTTTTCGCTCTGAGGCGGTTTCATTCCCGCAAAAGGAACCGTCCGAAAGCGTGCCGTCGTCCCGATAGCGCAAATAATAGCCGGGCACCAGCTTGCTGAAGTGAATGCGATACCCGTCATAAACATGGTTGTACACCACGTCCATGATCACTTTCATCCCACGCTCGTGAATGGCCTGTATCGTCCGTTTCAGTTCGCGGATGCGAACTGCCGGTTCGTACGGATCGGTAGCGTAAGAGCCTTCCGGCGCGTTGTAATGGCAGGGGTCGTAGCCCCAGTTGTATTGCGCCCACGGACGTGTTTCGTCCACGCTAATTTCACTGTAGTCACTGACGGGCAGCAGCTGGATGTGCGTAACGCCAAGCCCGGCGATATGATCCAGACCCGTGTAGATTCCATTGCGGCCCCGCGTCCCTGCTTCGCAAAGACCAAGATACTTGCCTTGGTTCCGAATGCCGCTGTCCGGGTGTACCGAAAGGTCACGAACGTGAAGCTCATAAATCACCGCATCGACAGGCGAATCGGAACCCGGGACTCGCTCCGCCCGACTCCAGCCCGCCGGATCGGTTTCCGCAAAGTCGACGATGGCCCCCTTGCAGCCATTTACCGCAACCGCTTTAGCATATGGATCGACAGCAGTATTCCACTGGTCGCCGATCTTCACCTTGTACAAATAAAACCAGTCTTTTAAATCATGCCTAACGGTGGATGTCCAAGTTCCCTGTTCGCTTTTCTGCATGGGAAGCTCCAGTTCCGTTTCCGCATCCCAACGCCGTGACAGCAAAAGCCGAGCTTCCGAGGCAGTCGGAGCCCAAAGCCGGAAAAACGTTTGTTCCTTCCCGTAGGTGACCCCCAAATCCATTCCTTCATAAGCGAAAAACCGGTCGAAGGCCGGCGAAAATACCGAAATGCCGTCGGTTACCGCAGGATCCCCGTAATGGACCCGCCCCGTTTCATTTTGCTGCACAGCCATATAGGTCCACACTCCGTATGATTTGCTTTTCCAAAGAGCGGTTTTCCGCTCTCTTTATTACTATAATCGGCATAAACGCTTCAAACGGTGATGTATTTTACACTTTTCCAGTACCTTTTTGTAAATTTCCAAACTTTCATTTCTTATCAGCATAACCAAGTGTGAAAAAAGTCATTCCATATAGTTTATTCATGAGCGAGCTTTTTCATCCAGGCCACTTTATCATAAAGAAAACAAAAAAAGCAGCCCATGCAAGGCATGAACTGCTTTTGTTCTCGGCCGATGACTCAATCGGCGTTTTTCTTGCGGATTTGTTTGTCCCGATCCTCGCCCCATTCTTTCGCTTTGGCGGTCGCAATCGAGATCGCACGGCTCTCTTCATACCCGTCATCCAGCAAGGCATTGGCAATTTCAATGGCCTTATTCCGGATCGGGGCCGTAAAGTTCTTCAAGGAATCGGGATAATCGTTCTTGTTCCAAGGCATTCGGAATCCCTCCTCTGCAAGCATCATTTTGATATAATGGTAAACTTGCTCCTCTTTCTTTTTACCCGTTTCGGCTTTTGCCAATCAAAGAGCCCTGCATGCTTGCCCGTAGGGATTTACTGCTATGCGAAGTTCGACGCTCGACGGACGCGGCCAATATCCGGCAATGTACGAATTATGATGCTTCCGCACTGCACCAACTCCAGGGATATACGAACATCGACGCTCATCAGACGCCACCATCTCCAGCTATGAGCTTCTGGGGTAATTGCACTATTCCCTTTGTAGCGTCCATTCTTCCGCTTACACGCAAATCAAAAGAACCTGCGCAGGTTGCACAGGTTCTTCCGTTGCTTGGCG